>JAFDZP010000004.1:0-300000 GCA_018266835.1 Bacteroidota bacterium
AAGCACTAATTATTTTTTTGCAGGTAATTATCCGAGCTCCAGAATAACTACACTGGAAGACGGACATGGTAATTGTTTTACAACTAATAATTTTGGATCAAACATGGACAGCTTTCATGTAAAGTATAATGTCACACTCAGTAATTATACAACACACGTTTACTACACACTGCTTGATTTTAACTGCCCCGGCTCATTTATGCTGGTTAAAAATAACAGTCAGGAGGATAAAGCAGATGCAAAAGATAAGAAACAAACTGTCCCTGTAAAAACAGAAAATGTGTCAATGACCGGTACAGTATCGGCAGATGATAAAGAGTTAAGATCTTCAGAGCTTTATGCAGAAATGAAGACAGCATTAAAGAAGAATGATTACTCATCGGCAGCAGATAAATGTAAAAGCATTCTTGAGCTTGGTGTAGAGAACATGTATTCAACTGATGCAGTGAGAAAGTTACTTCATTGTCTAGCAAAGTCTAAAGGTAAACTTGTAAATACCGGGCAGACAATTACAAAGACAAGTAGTGTTCAATCCGACTCAAAAGTAATGAACGGGAGGGTAACTAAACAGGAAAACAAAACTATCAGAGAAGTAAGCAAAACATTGGCAGGTAATACTGTAAGTAGCATGTATGACTTAAAGACATATTATGAATCATACATACAGACTCATCCTGAGAATAAGCTGATAATAAACGAGATGTTCTATTACATACAGAAATGCAAAGTAATTCTTGGAGAATATGAGTCTGCTTTAAGCGGATATAAAGCAATAATGGAAAAAAATCCGAGCTCAACGGCAGGTCTGGGAGCAAAGTGGGAGTATGTAAATCTTCAGCTGCAAATTTCTGCCAAAGGAACAGGCAAAGGCGGTGGAGAAAGTGAAAATACAGATGAGATAGAACAATTAAGTGAACTGCAGCAACATGAAAAATTAATGAGTATGATAGAAGATAATATTGAAAATAATGACGGTCCTAAGGGTGGTCCAAAAGACGGTAAAGATAAAAACAGCGGGAAGAAATTTACAAAGGAAGACAGGAAGGTGATTACAAATAACATTGTAAACTCACTTGAGATAAACGGGCAGAGAGAAAAGACGAGACTCAAATCACTTGAAGAGAAAGTACTGAACAACCAGGCAAATCAAAGTGAGACAGTAGAATACAAAAAGATGATGTTATTAAAACAGCTGATAAAGGCAGAGAAGATAAATAGTATAGATGAGCAGGTAAACATGATGCAGAGTGATTTAAAGAAAATACTTGCTTTGGACAGTCATCCGGCTGATCTGCCTCAGCAAAAGACTTCACCTGTGATTGCTTATAATTATAAGCTTAACCAGAATTATCCGAACCCGTTCAATCCGACGACTAAGATAAATTATGAGTTGAAGAATGCAGGGTTTGTAACGATGAAGGTGTATGATCTTCTTGGAAGAGAAATAGCAGAGCTTGTAAATGAAACAAAGGAAGCAGGCAGATATACAATAGACTTTAACGCAAGCAAATATATGATGGCAAGCGGAATATATTTTTACCGCATACAAACAGGGGAATTTGTTGATACGAAACGAATGGTACTTGTGAAATAATATTTAAGCAATAATATTTAAGAAGTAATATTCAAATAACCTGACAGGAGAATTAATCCTGTCAGGTTTTTTATAACTCTGTTTATGTATATCTAAAAAGATAAATACTTAATTTATCAATAATTTTTTCGGAAAGTGAAATGGTAACCATATGAAAAAGCAATGATTTACCCCAAAACTTACGAGGGGGCGTAAGTTTCACTCTATAAAAAATCAAGTATTTATACCTATTCGGATGATCTTCTCCCCATACCGCGATTTCAGCTTATCCAGCTCATAATAAGGGAATTTCACATCTTTTTTAAAAAGGTCTAAATTCCGTTCAAAAGTATCTGAATGCAAATCAGAAACGAAGATTCCAAACGTCCTTATCCGGTAATAATCCGAAGGCTGAGGAAGCGTATAAAAAATCCATTTTGCTGCTTCATAGACTTCATTATCCCGGTTTGTAAAAGCCGGAAATCTATACTCGCCGCCCGTATATCGTAAGTCATCGTACCTGATTGAAAAATGAATGTTTGAAGCCACCAGCTTCTTGCTTCTCATTTTCCTGCAGATGTACTCGGCAAGGTATCTTATCTCCCGCTCAGCATCTTTGGAATTGGTTACAGGGTTAAGTACAGTATGGTTATGACCCAGGCATTTTTCCTTTTCGGTTTTAACGAAGATACCTGAGGTATCTTCTCCTCTGGCACATTTGCGGAAAACGATGCCGTTGATGCCGAACTCCTTGCGCATTCTTACTTCATTGGATTGGGCAAGTTCTCCGATAGTCGCAATTCCCATAGCTAAAAGTCTCCTGTAAATTCTCCGGCCAATTCCCCAAAGTTTTTCAGCGGAGAGATTTAAAATTCTTTCAGTCTTGTTGAATTCTATAGGAGTAAACCCGTCAGGTTTATCAAGCTTGCTTGCAGCCTTTGCATAAGATTTATTGAATGAAACTCCCAGTGAAATGAAAAGACCTAGTCTTTTCCGGATTTCCTCTTTGACTAATCTTCCTAATTTTTCACCTTCCTGAAAATTTCTTACTATATCCGAGCCGTCCATAAAGCACTCATCAATACTATATTGCTCAACGCAGTCAGGCGGGAAATGTTCTTTTAAAATTGTAATTACATCCAGAAGAGTTCGTTCGTACTTCGGTCCGTTACATGGAAGTGAGATAAGCTCGGGGCAGACTTTTTTTGCATCGATAACAGACATTCCGGTTTTGACTCCGCGCTTTCTTGCTTCGTAGGAAGAGGTCATAACAATTCCGGCATTTGAATCTTCCCATCCGCCGACGGAAACCGGTTTTCCTTTAAGCTCGGGATTATCTCTTTGTTCAACCTGTGCAAAGAAGGCATCTAAATCCAGATGGTAAAATACTTTTCTGCTATTGTCTCTGAGATTTAAATCAAACTCCTTAATATGCGGGAAGGAATACTGAGGTAAAATCCTTACGCGCCGGAAGTTTTCGGCATGTTTTTCACCTTCACGCGGTATAAAAAATTGAGAGCTTATCATACCCTTAAATTATATTGGTATAATTATTTAAGCAAGGATAAAAATTGGAAATAGAGTTATTTTCATTAAAAAAATCTGAAATATGCCTTTTATTTTTGAGGGATTTTTGATAATTTTAATATTCTACCAAATTTGTAGCCCGGGTGGCGGAACTGGTAGACGCGCAGGACTTAAAATCCTGTTGCCTGTAAAGGCAGTATCGGTTCGATTCCGATCCCGGGCACAAAGAACCCTTAAAGTTGCAAGATTTTAAGGGTTTTTTATTTTATATAGACAGACGCGTCCCGCTAAAGCGGGATTGCCTGTAAAAGCAGTATCGGTTCGATTCCGATCCCGGGCACATAACCCTTGAAGTCATGAGATTTCAAGGGTTTTTTATTCAGTATACATTTGAAGAATGTTCACTCTTCCCTTACCTTATCCGGATTCCAGAACGACTTCATCTTTATCTGGCTTGGATGCCAGCCAAGCTTTCTTGTGAAGAAAGCAGTAAGCTCTGCACAAACTCTTGCATCTCCCCCAATGTAAGCTATAAAACTTTCGTTCCTCAAACTGTTTGTATTCTCAGCAGATTTTTGATGAAGTGTATTTAACGTCTCAGTAATCTTTTCTTTAAGGAATTCTATTGGTGCCGGCAAGTGCTTATCCGAAGGAAGCATGTAAAAATCAAACGGCTTGCTGCCATCTAAATCAGAAAAAAAATCAGTCTCGTTTCCAGACACAAAACTGAATACTTTTTTATCAGGAGAAAGAGCACGCCTTACTTTATAAAAATGCCCGAGAGTTGAAATATCTCCTATGAAAAAATAGTTCCCAGCAGAGTTGTCTGCAACAAGTGTCTTCTTTAAAAAGAAATAAAAATCATCTCCTGCCTCTACTTCTTCAATCCATTTTGAGCCCAGTCCATTTGAATGAGTACAAACTGCTATATCAATCGTTCCTTTATCGGAATCAAAATCCCATATAGAATACGAACGCAGCTTAACATCCTGCAGTGAATCATCCGACCATTGCACTGCGACTTTCATATGCATACCCGGAGTGTAATCTATACTCTTTATATCATCGCCCCGCACTTTAAGATGATATGTATGCCCTGCGATTTTCTCTTTGCTAATGACGACTGCTTTTAGAAATTTTATCTTTGAATCCGAATTGGTTTGAGACATATTTTTATAATAAAAACAAAAAGCCTGACAGAAAAATCCATCAGGCATTTATAAAATCAATAAAGAATAAAACATTAAGCTGTTGCTTCTGCTTTCTTCTTTCCGAATTTCTTGTTGAATTTCTCAACGCGTCCTGCAGTATCCATCAGCACTTTTTTGCCTGTGAAGAAAGGATGCGAGCCGCTTGAAATTTCTACTTTGAAAAGCGGATATTCATTTCCGTCTTCCCATTTGATAGTTTCTTTGGAATCAGCAGTTGATCTGCTCAAAAATGCAAAATCAGATGTGATATCTTTAAATACAACGGGTCTGTATTGCGGATGAAAGTTCTTTTTCATGATATTGTTAATCCTTGTTTTTAATAGTTTTACATCGTTATCTATACGAAGTATAAATAAGGTACTCATTGTGAGTGAGAATTTCAAGGGGGAAAACCACAGCTAATACCACTCAAATTTAAAATTGTAAAAAGTCAGGAAAAAGTCGGATTCTTTTTACATTAAATTCAACATTAATTGTCACATTATTGTTACATTTTGTAATCCGGTATTGTTTTTTCAATATCGATAATTTTTATTTTCTTAAATTTGATGGGTTTTTGATGGATTTCTGCAAAATAAGGCAGACATTTTTAAATCCGCCACAAAAACTCTAAAACACAAAAATAAAAGTAACATAATTGTAACATTTTTAAATCCTCAGTCTATTCAATTTAAATTTTACAAAAAGTCGGATTCTTTTAATTTCAGATTTTAGATTTCAAATTGTAACAAAAAAGTAACATTTTTTCTAAACCATTCAATATTTATAAAAGTTGGAAAAAAGTCCTATTTCTTATTCAAATGAATTCCGGATATCGCAATTCCAGAGTTATTATTCAAATCTATTCATCTTCATTTTGCCAAAAATCCTTAAGCATAAATTAACAATTATATTTTAACAAGTAAAGAAGATGTAACCTATACCTACTAATAGGTAAATATAATAAAGATGGTATTGACTGATTTGAAGTTTTAGAACTGGTTAAGAAAACAAACTAACCGTTAATAGATGTGATACTCTAAAATATTCAGAGTATGTCCTGCGAGAGATTTCATAATTTTCTCTCCGCCAATTTTCCCACCGAGTGATTCAGGGATTTTTATGCTTGGGATATTATCTTTATCCACATTATACTTTATATATTTGTAATTCAGATTTTCTTTTGCCCAGTTATACAATGCCGTGATTGCTTCTTTCCCGTATGCATTTCCCTGCGCTGATTTTTTTACCCATAAGCCAAGAACCGGAATATCAGTTTTCACATCGTTTAATCTGGCCAGCCCAATAAATTCATTGGTATTTTTCAAAGTCATAACAACCCGCAAGTCATTACCGGATTTAATTCCTTCTTCGCCTGAACGGATAAACTCTTCAGTCTCTTCGATTATTACCGGAGGTTTAGGAAACATGTATTGAGTTATAGATGTATTGAACTCGCGGAATACATCATGCTTGTACTTCATTGATAAAGGAACAAGCACAAGTCGCTCAGTCGGCAAAGTGAAATTAGTAAAATCCATTAATCGTTTTTATTTAAAATAATTAATGCTGCTATTACTCCGGGCACCCAGCCTGCAACAGTAAGAATAAGTACTATTACAATAGAGCCGCAGCCTTTATCAAAAACTGCTAAAGGCGGGAGAATAATCGCAAGTATAACTCTCCACAAAGACATAATTTTTAATTGAAGTTTTGGATTATCTCATCAATGGTCTTTGCTCCCGGATAGTATGATAACAGTTTTTGCAAAACATCATCTACTATTGCATCGGGACAGGAAGCTCCGCTTGTGAGAATTATCCTTGATGGATGTTTACGTGGTAAATAATCTTTTGTTACCAGCTCTTCATGAGTGTGATAATTGAAATGTGAAATTATTTCATCCGAAATAATTTTATCGGCAGATGAAATAAAATAAGTGGGCAGCTTTTCTTCACAGAGCTCTACTATATGTGATGTGTTCGAGCTGTTATATCCTCCAACAACTACAGCTATATCAGCCTGCTCTTCAAGTAGACCTAACGTTGCCCTTTGGTTATCGTGAGTTGCATAACACAGCGTGTCGCGGGTATCGGCGAAGTGATTTTTTAAATGCGCTTCGCCGTGTTTCTGAATCATAATATTTTTAAGATAATCCGCGATTGCCTGAGTCTCTGTTGCAAGCATAGTAGTCTGGTTCACAACTCCTATTTTTATAAAATCGGTGAGCGGATCAAAATTCTTAGATAACCTTCCTTCGAAGTATTTATTAAATTCATCCAGAGAGATTTTACCAAGAATATAATCGCCGAGTATCTTCGTCTCTTCCATATCACGTACAATCATTGTCGGGGCATTTTCTTTGCTGTGGGAAAAAGTTGCCTTAGTCTCTTCGTGTTTGTATTTTCCGTGAACGACGATAGTATAGTCCTGCATACCGAGCGTCTCTGCTCTGTTCCAGACTTTCTCCACAAAGGGACAGGTTGAATTATATCTTAATGGATCAATGCCCAGCGATGAAAGCTTATCTTCGATTTCAAGTGTAGTACCAAAGGCAGGAATAATAACAATGTCGTTGGGAGATAATTCTTCCCATGGAATAATCTGCCGCCCGTTAGTTTCCATTATGAACTTAACTCCGCGGCGGATGAGGTCATTATTTACTTCGGGATTGTGAATCATTTCAGAAAGAAGAAAAATTCTTTTATCGGGATTTTCTTCAACTGCCTTGTAGGAAATTTCTATTGCATTCTCAACTCCGTAACAGAAACCGAAATGCCTCGCAATTAAAAACTGCACAGGCCCAAAATCCAAAACCGTCGGAGAATAATCTTTTTTCCGTGGATCAGAAACTTTGCGCGCGTTTTTAATTTTGGATATAACCGGGCTCCGGTAGAATATAGGTATCTCGAATGTCTTCAATAGAAATTATTAATAAAAAATTTATTGTATAAAATAATTATAGGATAAAAATAATCCGGCTAGTGCAATCATCGCTCCTGAGAATTTAACAATCTTCTCGTTTGCAATTTTATTTACTGCCGTGCCAAAACCAATGCCTGATAAATGCAGAACGATAGTAGTCAAAACAAAACCGGCTGCATACATAACTCCGCTAGCTGCTGCAGGAAGTTCAGTTCCGTGAGTATGTCCGTGGCATAAGGCAAAAACACCGACAAGTATTGAAGAAACTAATATTGGTAATCTTACACCGGCAAGTATTAATACTCCTAACACGACAACTGAAACAAGAATTCCAATTTCAGCGAAAGGAAGACTTATGTTATTCATTCCAAGCACTCCGCCGATAGACATAAGCCCGACGAAGGAGAGTGGTATAATCCATTTTGCTTTTCCGCCCATCTGTGCTGCCCAGATACCGACGGCCAGCATTGCAAGAATGTGGTCAAGCCCGGAAAGCGGGTGGAAAAAACCGTTTGAAAATCCTGATTGCGTTCCGAGTAAAGGATGCGCAAATAAATTTGTAGAACTAAGTAATAAAGCTAACAATAAAAGTATTTTCGTTTTCATGAGAATGGGTCATTAAGTTAACAAATTAATTTGTAAAACTTTTTATTCAAATGCTGCAAAACCTGTAACGTCTTCACCGAGAATCAACGAATGCATTTCATGTGTGCCTTCATATGTTTTTACGGATTCAATATTATTAAGATGCCTCATAATCGGATATTCATCAAGTATTCCGTTTGCTCCCATCATTTCGCGAGCCATGCTTGCGATGTTTTTTGCAATCTCACAGTTGTTTCTCTTAGCTAAAGAAACATGTTGAGGTCTTAATTTATTTTCATCTTTTATTTTTGCAAGTCTCCAGTTCAATAACTGAGCTTTTGTAATTTCTGTAAGCATGTAAGCAAGCTTATCCTGTGTAAGCTGGAATGCAGCAAGAGGCTTGCCGAACATAATTCTGCTCTTTGTATAGTTCAATACTGTATCATAGCAACCCATTGCCATACCCGTTACGCCCCAAGCAATACCATATCTTGCCTGTGTTAAACAGCTAAGAGGTGATTTCAATCCGCCTGAGTTTGGTAAAATATTTTCTTCGGGAATCAAACAGTCTTCAAATACCAACTCAGAAGTTACTGATGCTCTGAGTGAAAGTTTACCCTTCATTTCAGGTGCGGAGAATCCTTTAGTTCCTTTTTCAACTAAGAAGCCTCTTACTTTGCCGTCGAGCTTAGCCCATACAACTGCAACATCTGAAACTGTTCCGTTTGTAATCCACATCTTTGCGCCGTTCAATAAATATCCGCCGTCAACTTTTTCTGCTTTAGTTATCATTCCACCGGGATTGCTTCCGAAGTCAGGCTCCGTTAATCCGAAGCATCCGATAGCTGAACCGTTTGCAAGTCTTGGCAGCCAGTTTTTCTTCTGCTCTTCACTTCCGAATGAATATATGGGATACATTACGAGTGAAGACTGAACCGATGCAAAGCTTCTCACGCCGCTATCGCCGCGTTCAAGCTCCTGCATTATAAGTCCGTATGCAACATTATTTACACCCATTCCGCCGTATTCTACGGGGAGAGTTGGTCCGAAAATTCCCAGCTCAGCCATTTTAGGCACAAGCTTAGAGGGGAATTTCATATCCTGATTGTATTTTTCAATTATTGGAATTACTTCGTTACTAACAAAATCACGAACTGTATCTCTTATAGATTTTTCTTCATCGGTTAACAGGTCATCTATGAGATAGTAATCAACGCCCTTGTAATTTTCTGCTGCCATAGTTGTATATTAATTAAGTTAAGGATTAAATTTTAATTTTGATTTTCTGCTTCGAGAGCATCTAGCTCTTTATCTATTTTTTCATACTCCGCTTCTATTTCTTTTTTCAGATCGTGATACTCATCATCATTTGTATCGGAAAGAATTGCATCATACAAATAAGATGCTTTTATTTTCAGTTTCACTTTCTCTTCTTTATCTTCTGCATCAGAAGCAAGATTGAATAACTTTGCTGCTATTAAAGTTTTTACTACATCAAGCTTTCCTGAAATACTGAAGAAACTTACTAACTGCTGAACGGGAAGATTATTTATAAAATTATAATCGAGCCCAATTAAAGTCTTGCATCCGTTGGCAATTTCTTTTCTTATCTCATCTTTTACACCTATATCTTTTTTAAAAAGAATCTTTGCTATTACTTCAGTCAGTGTTTCCAGCTGACGCATTAAAAAATCTTTACTAATCATTTTTACGAGTACATTTTTTCTATTTTATCAAAATTCTTTTCAGTTGTGTTCATTTTTACTTTTATCATTGTCTTAAGGTATTCAACTTTTTTCACTTCGCCGAGATTGTATAGTTCGCTAAGACCTTTATAATCTCCTGCTTTTAATCTTACAAGCGTTTCTTTGTTATTATGCGAAAGCAAATCAAGAATCTTCTCCATCAGATACTTTATATTCATCCCTTTTTCAGCAGAGATGAATACTGAATGCTCATACTTATCTTTTACGGCTGCCATCATATCTTTGTTTTCAAGCGCATCGACTTTATTAAATACGTGCACAATAATTTTATTTTCTGCTCCTATTTCTTTCAGCGTTTCTTCTACTACATCAATCTGCTCTTCGAAATTTGGATTTGAAATATCTATCACGTGAAGAAGGATGTCTGATTCAATTACTTCAGCCAATGTAGATTTGAACGATTCAATCAGTCCGTGCGGCAGATTTTTTATAAATCCTACTGTATCGGAAATTAAAACCTTCTTCGGAATTTTCGGAACGGATTCTTTTTTATTTACTGAGTTAAAACTTAAAACTCGCGTAGAAGTATCAAGCGTAGCAAATAATTTGTTTTCAACCAGAACATCTGAATCTGTGAGTAAGTTCAGTAAGGTTGATTTTCCTACGTTCGTATATCCTACCAGTGAAATTCTATAGAAATTTTTTCTTTCCTGAGATTGTGTCTGCTGCTGCCTGTCAATTTTTACAAGTTTCTCTTTAAGCATGGCAATGCGTGTACCGATAAGACGTCTATCCGTTTCAATCTGTGTTTCACCGGGACCTCTTGCTCCTATACCGCCGAACTGCTTAGATAAGTGAGTCCATTGGCGTGTCAGTCTCGGCAATAAATATTCAAGCTGTGCAAGCTCCACCTGCAATTTTGCCTGTGAAGTTCTTGCGTTAGATGCAAAGATATCAAGGATAAGATTTGACTTATCCATTATCTTGCATTTTATTTTTTGTTCAAGATTTCTTATCTGCGTGAAGGCAAGCTCATTCTCAAAAATTACGAGAGCGATTTTGTTATCGTTAACATACTCGGCAATCTCGTTTACTTTTCCTTTACCTATCATATAGCGCGAGTCATACGTATTATTCGACTGATAATACATTTTCATAACAACTGCGCCTGCAGTTTCAGCAAGAAATTTTAATTCGATAAGTGAATCTTCTGAATGGTAATTTTCTTTGTCGCTTTTATTTGAATAACATACAAGAACAGTTTTCTCAAGTTCCTTTGCGGTTTCTAGCATCATATAGTTATAAATTACCCAAATTTCAAACGAATTTAAAGGCAATAAAGTGGGAATAAGTCCGAATTTAACAGCAATATATTGCGCTTAGGACTGAAATTAAGAAAACTATCTGAATTGTTAATAGAACTCAAAATGACGATTTTAAAAAATCATGTTCGTTCCTAAGCTCTTTACTACACTAAAAAGCTACAACAAAAAGTTATTTGTTTCCGATGCAATCTCGGGCGTGATTGTCGGAATAGTAGCTCTTCCTCTCGCTATAGCATTTGCAATCGCATCGGGTGTCTCACCTGAAAAAGGATTAATCACAGCAGTCATTGCCGGATTTATAATTTCATTCCTTGGCGGAAGCAGAGTGCAGATTGGCGGACCCACGGGCGCATTTATAATTATCGTTTACGGAATAATTCAGAAGTACGGTATGGACGGCCTTATGATTGCTACAATCATGGCAGGTATTTTTCTGGTATTGATGGGATTTTTCAAACTCGGCACTCTGATACAATTTATTCCGCTTCCAATCATTACAGGTTTTACCTCAGGCATAGCATTAATAATTTTTACTACTCAGATAAAGGATCTCTTCGGTCTTCAGATAGATAAAATCCCTGCAGACTTCGTCGAAAAAATCCCTGTGCTCTTCGGAAATCTGAATTTACTTAATCCAAGTACGGTTTTTGTTTCAGCGTTATCGTTATTTATAATAATCATCATTCCCCGTTATACAAGAAAAATTCCGGGAACGTTTGTTGCTCTGATTGTCGGAACTCTGGTTGTATATTTTTTCAATCTGAACGTTGAAACAATCAGCACAAAGTTCGGAGTTATCTCAAGCAGCATTCCTCCGCTTACATTTCCTGTTATCACCTATGAAAAAGTTGCGGGATTAATTTCCCCGGCTTTTACAATTGCTATGCTCGGCGCAATTGAATCATTACTATCAGCAGTTGTTGCAGATGGTATGACGGGAAACAGACACCGTTCAAACATGGAACTGATTGCGCAGGGAACTGCGAATATTATTACTCCGCTGTTTGGGGGAATTCCCGCTACAGGCGCAATTGCAAGAACTGTTACGAATATAAAGAACGGCGGTAAGACTCCCGTTGCAGGATTAATTCATGCAGTTGTGCTATTAATGATTATGCTTTTCTTCGGAAAGTACGCAGGAATGATTCCGCTTTGTGTGCTTGGTTCTATACTTGCTGTTGTTGCATATAATATGAGTGAGTGGCGTGAGTTCAAAGCGCAGCTTAAAATGCCCAAGAGCGATGTGGTGGTTTTGCTGACAACTTTTTTCCTGACCGTTGTGTTTGATTTAACAGTGGCAATTGAAATAGGAATGGTGCTTTCGGCATTTTTATTTATGAGACGAATGGCAAGCGTAACTAATATGGGGATCGTAACAAGAGAATTTGATGAAGAAGGCGCAGAAGAAACAGGAGATAATTCCATTGCAGGAAAAGATATTCCGAAATATGTTCTGATATACGAAGTAAACGGACCGTTCTTCTTCGGTGCAGCAAGTAAATTCAAGGAAGCTGCAAGAGTAATTGAAGGCAGAGTGAAAATATTTATAATGCGGTTGAGAAATGTGCCGGCAATCGATTCTACGGGTATATCTACAATTGAAGATTTTTATGAAGACTGCAAAAAGAATAAAATAATTTTACTGCTTTCCGGAATTCACGCACAGCCATTATTTGCCGCTGAAAAAGCAGGACTGATTGAAAAAATAGGAATAGATAACTGCTGCGGAAATATTGACGATGCATTGAATAGAGCGAGAGAAATTTTGGGACTGGAAAAGCAGGAAGTAAAAGCAGCGAAAGAAAGCTCAATTGAGAGGTAAAATGAGAGATAAAACAAGGATTAATTCGGAAATAAAGTGAACTGTAAAGCCACAATTTTGTTTACTTTAATTTAATCTAAAAGTTATATATTTGTTAAAGTTCTTTAATTAAACTGAGCGTATTAAATCCAAAAGACTCATATTAGCCGCACTGATAATAAGTGAAATTGTTACGGCCGTTCTCTTAACATATCTCAGATATAAGAATCAGGACCTGCCTGTTCGCAGCTTTGATTTAACGAAAACGGGCAATATGATTTCGTTGTTCTTTTTTGGTGTACCTATCCTCATACAATTAGTTTTATTCTTCAAAAAATACCCTCTGAATAACGGAGCGTTATTCGTTTTATTTTTTCTTTCTATCCTTTCCAATGTTTTTGTTGTAACTGCATTTTATTTTTATCAGAAAGATTTAAAAATTCTTTTATACTCTTTCGCTCTTCTTCTTAATTTTATCGTCACATCAGGTTCAATAGTAATAATAACATCGCGATTAAAAAAGTTGTATGTGTTCAGAACGATTTGGTTCAATCTTTTTCTGATACCGATTCTTCTGCTTGTCGTCTTCTTCAAAGTTTATACTTTCAAAGATGATGCGGGAGAATATGCAGACGGAGAGAAGAAGGCTGATGCAGGAGTAATTCTCGGCGCGGCAGTATGGGGAGGAAACAGACCTTCACCCGTGCTTCGTGAAAGAATAAACAAAGGGTTTGAAATTTATGACAGGAAGAATGTAAGAAAGCTTGTGCTTACAGGAGGCGGCTCACCAAATGAAATGACTGAAGGTGACGTTGCAAAAAATGAGCTTATAAAGTACGGAGTTGACCCGAAGAATTTAATTGTAGAGAATAATTCAAACTCCACTATGGAGCAGCTTCAGTTCGTAAGAGATTTTCTTTACAAGACTATGAACTGGAAAAAAATTATACTGATATCCGATAACTATCATTTGTTCCGGTGCAAACAGATATGTTCGTTTAATAATATAAGCGCTGATGCAATTTCATCCGATACACCGCTCTCAACTGAAGGAGGAGTTACTTTCTGCATTAAAGAAAGTTTTGCTCTTGTTGAGTTCTGGTTTTTCGGAATAGGTTAAAAAAATAATATAACTCATAATATAAATACTTAATACAAAACAAAAAAATGCCGCAAACCCGAAGACATATCAGAATTAAAGTGATGCAGATTTTATACGCGCAATCTATGAACGGTGACCCGATTGAGATGGTGATGAAAGATTTATTATCCGATGTAGAGGACAAGGAGAACAAACAATTTGCAGAGGACCTTATTCACTACATTCTTGATAATCTGAAAACGATTGAAGAAATAGTTGATAAAAAAGTTGAGAACTGGGAAGCGGAAAGAATGGCTTATCTGGATAAGGTGATTTTGAAAATCGGTGTGGCCGAGCTGTTAAATTTTCCTGAAATCCCTCCGAAAGTAACTATCAATGAAGCGATTGAAATTGCAAAGGATTTTTCTTCCAAAAGCAGCGGGAAATTTGTGAACGGAGTGCTTGATGCAATACTTGAAGATCTTAAAAAAGAAGACAAGCTGAACAAGACAGGCAGGGGATTATTAAATCTTGAGAAGAAGGGCGGAGGTAAGAAGTAATAAAGTTTCAGGTTCTCCTTACAAAGCTCCAGCTTTGTAAGGATACATTTACCAAGCTTGAGCTTGGGAAATAGTTAGTAATATTTTTTTTCGCTTTCAGCGAATTGTTCTTTTTGTCTTGATACAAAAAGAATCAAAAAAATCAATCCGCCATGGCGGATATAAATTTAATATATCGCAGCACTGTTCAGATGTTGATTTGGAGTTTTTAAGAAGTAATTTTATTTTTTATCACCTCATCCATAGCTATGAAAAATAAAAAACAGATTTTCTACTGGTCGCTATTTGATTTTGCAAATTCGACTTATGCGGTTATTGTTCTTGCATTCGTGTTTGCAATTTATTTTACCAGTACTATTGCAGAAGGAAAGCCCATTGGCGATTTCTACTGGTCGCTGGGAATAAATATTGCGATGATAATTTCTGCAGTGCTGAATCCTGTATGCGGCGCGCTGGCAGATTACTCAAACAGCAAAAAAAAGTTTTTATTGTTTTTCACTATCCTTGCAGTTGTTCCGACTGCTTTAATGTACTTCACAGGTCCGGGCACAATTGTTTTCGCATTGGTGCTTCTGATTTTCTCAAATATAGGATTTCAAACAGGACTTACATTTTATGATGCCTTCATAAAAGAAATAACAGAAGAAAAGTATTACAACAAAGTTTCGGGCATAGGATATGCAGTAGGATATGCAGGGTCGCTGCTTTCAGTTGCATTGGTTTTTCCTCTGAAAGATAATCCGAATTTGTTATTCCTTGTCTGCGCGATAATGTTTTTTGTTTTTTCGCTCCCGTTATTTTTATTTCTGAAAGAAAAAAGACCTGTAAGAGAAGAGAAAGAAATAAATTATTTTACCTACGGCTTTTCAAAAACAAAAGCTGCGCTTATTGAAGTCGGAAGATACAGTAACCTGAAATATTTTTTAATTTCGTATTTCTTTTTCATTGATGCAGTAAACACAATAATATTTTTCTCGGGTATTTATGCAAAGAAAACACTGGAGTTCACTGTTACTGAGCTCGCAATATTTTTTCTTTTAGTTCAAATAACTGCGCTGCTGGGCTCGTTGCTGTTTGGTTTTATCGGAGATAAAATCGGAATAAAAAAATCATTAGTATTTACTATTGTAATGTGGATACTTATCACAGGGGCTGTATTTGTAACTGATGACAAAAATTCATTTTTTATAATCGGTGCCTTTGCAGGAACATTTCTTGGAGCAACACAAAGCCTTTCACGAACTATGATGGCAAAGCTGACACCGGATAATTTAAAGACAACTTTCTTCGGGCTTTATGCATTACTGGAGAAGTCTTCAACCCTGCTCGGACCTTTAACATTCGGGCTGGTATCATGGCTTTCAGGCTCGCAAAAAATGGCAGTTCTTTCAGTTGGATTTTTTTTCCTTCTCGGAATGTTACTGATAAGGAAGGTTAAAGTAGAAAATAAAATTGTAACAATTTAAAAAGATGACAGAAATAAAAGACACAGAGAATCTTATAAAGCTTTTAGATGATAACGACGAGTATGTTTATCAACATGTAAGAGGCAAGCTGATGGAACTGGGCAATGATGCGCTCCCTGCATTATTGATGAGTCTTACGAATGATAATCCGTTATTAAATGAAAGAATAAAGAACATAATAGATGAGATTTATTTTTCTGAAGTAGATGCTAAGTTTAAAGCGCTTTCAGAGAAAAAAGAAAATATTTTGGAGGAAGCTGTTTTTCTCATTGCAAACTATGGCTATCCTGAAATGGATATGAATAAATATAAGAACGAGCTTGATGAAATGAGCACCAAGCTGAACTTATCAATTGATAAAATGAAAACAAATCCGCTGATACCGCATGATGACCCGCTTCAGATTATAAAAATAATAAATCATTTTTTATTTTATCAGCAGGGATATAAAGGCAATACTGAGAATTTTTATGAACCGGAGAACACGTTCTTTAATGATGTAATGGACAGGAAGAAGGGAATTCCTATCAGCTTATCTATTCTTTATCTTCTTGTATGCAAAAGGTTAAACCTGCCGACTTACGGAGTAAATCTGCCCGCACATTTTATTATAAAATATGTCGACGAGCGAGACGAGTTTTATATAGATCCCTACAATAATGGTATAGTGATCTCGAAAAGTGAGGCAGTAAAATTTTTAAGCAGAATTGGATTAACAAAAGAAGATTTTGATAGTATCTCATTTTTGAAGATTGCTGATGATAAAGATATTATTAAAAGGTCACTGAATAATCTTGTTAATATTTATACCCGCTCAGGCGATACTCAAAAAACGGAGCAGCTTAAAAAAATAATGAGCTATTTTGAATAGCGGCTATTGTTACTGCTCCCTTGTAATAGCCGCCATGGAGAAAGGAATCTATTTTTTGTAAATCTTTGCGAAAATTATACCAAGCAAATAACCAATCAGACCTGCTGCAAAAACATGAAATGCAATGAGAGTAAGAATTGCAGAAAGGTTAAAGTTCTCTTCCCTGATATCATACTTTACAAATAAATTATACGCACCTACGATTATTCCCAGCACTGCGCCGGTCTTTACATAGGAGAAAATGAAGTTTTGCCTTACTGTTATCAGCAGAGCTTTTTCTTCTACTGTCGGGGCTTTTGGCATTTCCCATCCGGGGTAAACCTGAGTTTCATTTAATATCTTTGACATAACTTATTTTTAAAATTTAGAGGATAATTTTTAAAATACCTCTCACGGAGGAGATAACCGTGAGAGGGCTGTTGAATTATTTTATCAATACCATTTTCCTGATGGCGTTGTTTTCGTTAGTTGTCAATTTATAAAAATAAACTCCGGATGAAAGCGCTGATGCGTTGAATTCTACTGTGTAATATCCTGCGTTATAGAACTTATCTGAAATTAATTCCGATACCATTCTTCCTGTAACATCATACACAGCAAGCTTAACATTTGTATTCAACGGCAGTTCAAAGTTAATTTTTGTAACCGGATTGAACGGATTTGGGTAATTTTGCGCAAGATTAAATTTACCCGGCACTCCGATTATAACTTCATTTGTGAGATAATAATATTTAAAGTTTCCGTTGTAATCTTTTTGTTTTAATCTGTAAGAGTATCTTCCTGTTGCAAGATTATTATCGGAATATGTATAAGTTATTTCATGGTTCGCTGTTCCGCTGCCTTTTACAAATCCAATTTTATTCCAGTCGTTTGAAGCCGATTTTCTTTCTATGTCGTAGCCTTCATTGTTTTGTTCACCTTGTGTTCTCCAGTTAAGCTCTACATTTGTTTCTGAAACTGCAGAGGTAAATGAAGCCAGTTCAACAGGTAAAACAAATTCTGAAGAGATAGCATATAGCCCTGTTTCCAGTCCTATAATTAACTCATCATAGTATAATACATTTATTTCCGTTCCTGTTGGAAATGTATATCCGGTATGCCACGTAGCAGAAGAGTAGTTTCCTGTTAAATAGTATACTATGTTGTCCGCTGCAACAAAAACAGTATCAGGTCCCACAGTAATAGATTTGCCTTCCATACCGGGAGTAATCGGGAAACCTGTTACGGAAAAAGCTGACCATTTATTTGTACCGGAAATAATTTTGTAGTATGCAATAGGATGATTTGCTCCGGCATCTGTACCGCATGCATAAACAGTATCACCTGTAACACTAACCGCTACGTCAATTATAGTGGCTACTATCTGATATCCGACTGTTGTATGTGTGCCGTCCATATTTTGAGCGGCAGTCCAGTTATTTCCTGATTTTGTAAGTCTGTATAAAGCGACTCCCTGAGGTGAAGACAGGTCATAGGATACGCCGACGTATGCGACTGTATCAGTTCCTTCGATAGAAAAAACTATATCGTTTACATCAACGTCCTGACCTGTAGAAGCCGCTTCAAGTAATATCTGGTTCCAGTTTGAACCTGAATTTGTTGTATAAAATAATCCGCCTTTGCTTGTAGATGTCTGTGTATATCCAGCAAATACAATTTTTGAATCATAAGGACATACTTCAATTGCTTCAACTGAACTTGAACTTGTGAAATTATACGGTGCATCTTCTGCAGTAAATACTCTGTTCCATGCGCTTCCGTTATTCGTTGTTTTATAAACTCTTACATTGCCCACATATGCAGTACTTGTATCATTGATGTTCATATCGGCAGAGTAATAAGGTGAGCCGTCGCCGTTAGGGAACATTGCACTGGACCAAACAGGAGTTGTCTGGTAGTTATATACTTTTCTTACTCCCGATTTGCATGCTATCCATGCATTTGTTTTTGAAACATTCATGTCTAAATCATTTACCTGAACCGCTTCAACTCCGTTATCTATTTCAAAAATTGTTGCGCCTGAATTTGTGGATGCAGCAATTCCCTGATCAGATGTTAAATAAATTAAAGATGATTTGTTCGGGTCAACTAAGTTAGTTCCGTCATTTGAGTGAGTTTCCAGTCCGGTGTTTCCGAAGTTTACCCATGTAGTACCCATGTTTGCACTGTAGCATGAGGCAAAGTAAACATAGTAGCTTGATGAAGTTCCTGCGCATACAATATTAGGACCAAATGTACCTGTGATTCCTGTACTTACTGTAGTCCATGTAGTTCCGTCATTAGTTGAATTGGCTACACTTTTACCGGAGGAAGCCCCCCCTACAAATAGTTTTCCATCCGGACCTATCCCAAAAGCTTTCCAGGTAAGGGAGGCTGATAACGTTGCTAAAGATATTGTTGAAAATGTTGTTGCTCCGGTAAATGCATTATAATCAGTTGATGATTTTACTAATCCCGGAGTAGTGCCTTCACCAAAAACATAAATTCTGTTATTGGTTTTGTTTATTGCAATTGTCGGATTTGAAAGAGGTGTAATTGTTACTGAACCGCTTTCTGTATAAACCCCTGCTGAACTGATTGTTCCATAATGGAATTGTGTTGAGTTCTTTATAAAAAACATATATGACCTATAAACAAGTAAACAGTTAATGTTTCCCGATGAGATAGTATTAACAGTTGAAGAAGAAGGGTGCGAAGAAAGCAAACCGGTCTGATGAATAAAGAATAAATATCCTGAGGCGCTATCTGCGGCAATTTTTTGAATATCGCTTCCATAGTTTGCTGTGGAATTGAGACCGGGCATTACTGTGAAATTTCCGAAAGTTGTAGTTCCGCTTCCGCTGTAAACATCAGCGTAGAATACAGAGTTTGCGCTTTCTGTGGAAATAAATACGCGTGTTGTATCTGTCGTTTTGGCATATGAGGAAATACAATTAATTCTTCCGCCGTATATGCTTTGAACTTCAGGTGTTGAAAGTTGTGCGAATGAGAACGAGTTCGCAATCAGTGCTAATAGAATCGCCAGAAATCCTTTTGTAAGTGTTATTTTCATTTTGTTGTTGCTCCTTAGTTAGAAAGTTTTCAAATTATTTTTGTTTTAGCATTACCCAAAGCCATTCGGGTTAAAAATAAATCCGAAAATTTCTATGATTTCAGTTTAAGATGCCCCGGGCGGCGGGGAATTAAGATGCCGCCAGTGCGGAGCCGTGCCCTGTGCGTATCCGTTGTTGTGCCGCCCGGTACAAACTTTCTTTGGTGATTTGATTGATGCAGATTTCCATGGGAGGTGAAAATTCTGTAATCCTGCAGTGATTGATTTGTTAATTGTTCGAAAATCATTTGGCCCCTTAATTTTATTTAGTTGTTACAAAGTTATATGCATTACACTTGCATATCTAAGTCAAATAAATTATTTTTCTTGCATGTAAATTTTATATAATTTGATTAAACAATATAATAATAGTTATTCAGTAGCGGATTTTAACTTTATTCTGCAATATAAAGCGATTCCTGAAGAAATAAGGAAAAAGTATTATTATGAGCTGAAATGGAAAAATGCAAAGAAATCGGAAAAGAGATTAAAGTTTATAGAGATTCTAGAAAGATATATTTCAATAAAAATTAAACCAACCTGGAATAATGATGAAATAATAAAGAAACTCAGGATTAATAAAGCTTCCTATTTTTGTTTAAAATCACGTTTGTTGAAATCAGTCAGAGAATATTATTTCAATTTTAATAGTAATTTCGAAACCAACCACAAATCATATGAAATAATATCTAAAGTAAGAAAGCTGATTTCAAAAGGAATGATACGTGAAGCAAAATCTTTACTCTATAGATGTGAATACCATATTTTGAAAAAAGAATCGAAATCAGCCGACGATATAGTAATTCTTTCCGAAGTTTACGAATATCTTCTTGTCTATTATCACAGACAAAGAAATAAGGCGCGTTTCAACATTGTTTTTAAAAAACTAAATCAATTATTATATAAAGAACTAAAACTCACTGATGAGCAGAAAACTTTAATCGCAATAAGAAAAAATATTGCTGAAGCATTTTCAGAAATATTTTTAGTGCGCTCCGATAAAAGTAATCAGATTGCTCTTCAGAATTATCTGAAAGCGTCACGGCTTGCGAAAAAAATAAACAAAGATAAATATTATCTGAAAATGCTCTTTTATGCCGGAAATATTCAGCATGAAACGGGAAAAGTTGAGCAGGCTTATAAAACTTTCAGTGAAGCTTATAATTTTTCTGTTATTAAAAACTTAAAAAGCGAAAAAAATATTTTTCATACTAAGCTGATGCTTCTGGATTTTTTAAAAGATAACAGCAAAGCTAACGATTATATGGTTCTTACCGAGAAATATTATAAGGAAGTTTTAAAAAATCCTTATGATGTAGATTACACTATGCATATACTTTTTCATGATTTGCGTTTTACATCATTCTGCGGATACGGAGAAAAATTTAAAGCGCTTGGTGAAGAACTTGTGAACAGGTTATTTCTTTATTCAAGAAAAGCAGACGCAGTATTCAGGTGGTATGCGCTTGAAGCAGATAAGTACATTGAAGATATGTATTACTGGTATGAAAAAGACGGAGATATAAAAGTTAAGATTGTTGAACACGTTCATAATTCGTTTGAAAACTTTAACTACAGCGCTTTACTTCAGTTTGGAAAGTTTTATAGTTACGACCAGCTTGCATTCTTATATGTTACTCAGGTTGAGCTAGAGTTCTGGAAAGGGAAAAACTGTAACTTTGAGAACGCCGGTTACTATATAGAAAAGCTGAAACGAATAGGAAAAAAAATCAGTTCATATTCCAATACGGATATGCCTGAATTGCTTAGGCTATGTCTTAAAATTACGGAAGAAAGTTTGTATAGGAAATCTGAAGATGTATTTATAAAGTATTTACCAGAGCTAAAGATTATTTTCAATAAACTGCAGAGTAAAGAGAAAAACTACAACCTGAGTAACGAATATTCTTTCCTATATTTTACTTCGGAAATATTGAACGTGAATGAGTTTTCATCTATGATAAAATCTTTTGAAAAATGGATACGCGTTAACCAGCCGGGAATATTTGAAGAGTTGCTGAAAATAAATATGAAGAAGGCAGTTTAGAATTAATCACAAAATAGACTTGAATATAGAAGTTCAAAAATATTATTTTCAACCGTAAACTAAATAGATACATGAAAACATTTCTTATCGTGCTCTTCTCAATTCTGCCAATGATTTTTATTAACGCACAGGAAAACCACTCCTGCTGCGATGAAGATGCAGTAACAAAGTTCTCAAGACTTGGAAATGACAAAAACTTTGTTGCTGTGCATAATGAACCCGGCGGATTTAAATTAACAAATCCCGCCGGAACAATGATAACATTTAACACTCCCGATGGAAAAACAGGAAACGGCTACGAAGTTAAAGCAAGCACACCAACCAATAAATATCTTTTAGTATTTCATGAATGGTACGGACTAAACGATTATATAAAACAGGAGTGCGAATCATGGGCAGCAGATCTTGGTGTTAATGTAATAGGAGTAGATTTATACGACGGCAAAGTTGCAAAGAATAATCAGGAGGCATCACAATATGTTCAGAGTGTTGAAACAGAAAGAGGATTAAATGTTATTGCAGGCGCAAGAGATTATGCTCCTGCTGATGCAATCTTCGGAACTATAGGCTGGTGTTTCGGCGGCGGCTGGTCATGTCAGGCAGCAATATTACTGGGAGACAGATGCAAAGCTTGCGTAATGTATTACGGAATGCCTGAAGAAAATTTAGACAGGCTTGCAAAACTGACTGCTCCTGTTTACGGAATATTTGCTTTACAGGATGCTCATATAAATCAGGATATTGTTAAAAAATTTGAAGCTAATATGAATTCACTCGGAAAAAAAATCACAACAAAGAGTTACGATGCAGTTCATGGATTTGCAAATCCTTCAAATCCCAAGCATGATGCAGCAGCTACTGCGGATGCACGGGCGCTGGTAACGGCTTTCTTTAATGAAAATTTTAAATAAGACTACTTAAATAATTTATAAAGTCATGAAAAGATTCTTCTCACTCACAGTACTGATATTTTTGTTTTCATCGGCAAGTATTTTTGCTCAGGATACAATTAAAATAATGGCCTGGAATTTACTGGGATATAAAGCAGCCCCAAGCTCTCGTGACCAGTATTTCCGGAAAGTAATCAAAGCTGTCAACCCTGATATTATAGTAGTAAATGAAATTGACGGACAAAGCACTGTTACAGGATTTTTAAACAACTGCGCAAATTATTACACTCCGGGATTATATACTGCAACTACTTATATAAACGGATTTGATACTGATAATGCGCTGTATTTCAAATCTACAAAGCTGCAATTTATCTTGAACTATGCAATCAGTACTCCGCAGGGAAGAGATATAAATCTTTTTGTAATGAAAGACATTGTACAGAATGTCACTTTTAACGTTCTTGGCTGCCACTTAAAAGCCGGCTCTACAGCAACTGATTATACTCGCAGAGCAGGAGAAGTAACGGCATTAAGAACCTTCACAAATTCACAAGCTCCGGGAACTTACAATATTATTGTCGGCGATTTTAATATGTATGCTTCAACCGATTCTGCATATAAAGTACTTACTGCTGTAACTCCGGGAAATACAGGACATTTTATTGACCCAGACCCCCTGACAGGCACATGGAATAATTTTAATTATCGGGCTCACCATACACAATCTACAAGAACACGACAGCTTTCGGATTCGGGTTCGACAGGAGGAATGGATGATAAATTTGACTTAGTTTTGTTTTCTAAAGGAATTGCAGACGGAACAGGTTCTGTAACTTACATTCCAAACTCATATAAGGGATACGGTAATGACGGCAACCATTACAATGATTCTATAAATAAGCGGCCAAATACTGCCGTGCCCGATTCGATTGCAGATGCTTTATACTATGCATCGGATCACCTGCCGAGCGTATCGCAGTTCAGAATTTATGCGGGAGTTTCAGTAAGTCAGATTAGTTCAATTGTGCCCGATAAAATTGAACTGAAGCAGAATTATCCTAACCCTTTCAATCCCGAAACAAAGATAAAATTTGATATTCCTCAAAACGGATATGTAAGACTAAGTGTTTATAATTCACTGGGGCAAAAGATAACAGACCTGGTTAGTCAGAATTTATCAGCTGGGGAATATGAATCTGACTGGAATGCAAAAGATTTTGCCAGCGGAATTTATATTTACAGACTGGAGACTGAAAATTTTACCCAGACTAAACAGATGCTTTTAATAAAGTAATTACGAATTACTTCTTCACCCCTCCTTGAAAAGGAGGGGGAATTTTATCATAAATAATTCATTTCATTTTACCTTTCCGCCTTTCCTTGCTCCTTAAAATCATTCTTACGATATTTAACTCACTTCAATAAACATTTATATAAAAATGAAAAACTTATTTGATGACGGACCGCGTCAGGAAATAATTGAAAGAATAAATAAATTAACTCCGGAATCTAAGCAGCTTTGGGGCAAAATGAGTGTTTCGCAGATGCTTGCTCATAATGTAATTCCTATGGAACTTGCATTGCAAAATCCTAAACCTGCCAGGCAATTCATGGGAAAGATTTTCGGGGGAATGGTGAAGAAAAAGTTATTAAGTCCCGAGCCATTTAAGAAAAACGGATTTACTCCGAAGGAATTCCGGATAGACTCCCCAAAAGAATTTAACGAGCAAAAAGAAAAATTACTTTCAACTGTAAACAGATTTAAGAGGGGAGCAATAAAGGATACCGTACATCCATTCTTCGGAAACATGACTGAAGACCAATGGGGTCAGCTTCAATACAAACATCTGGACCATCACTTACAGCAGTTTGGAGTATAAAAAAAAATTGCGTTAAGCTTTATTTCTTGTATTGCTGAATATATTCTTTTATTTTTTGAATCCTGTTCTCGGGATTCGGATGCGTGCTGAGGAATTCCGGTGAACGGTTTTTGCCCGATGCTTCGTTCAGTATTTCCATTACTTCTATCATGGCTTCAGGTTTATATCCGCTTTGTATTAAATATTTTACTCCGTATTTATCTGATTCTGTTTCGTCGTCTCTTCCATATTTTAAATTTGCCATTTGCCCGACATACTGAGCAACCATTCCGGCATTATAACCTCCGCTTGCAACCTGGGTTGCCTGAACTAACTGCTGAGTAAGCTCCTGCTTAGCCATTTGTTCCGATGCATGACGATTGATAACATGTCCGATTTCGTGACCTAGAACTCCTGCCAGCTGGTCTTCTGATTTTAACAATTTATAAAGACCCGTTGTAATGAAAATCTGTCCTCCAGGTAATGCAAAAGCGTTGATGGTTTTTGAATCTGCAAGCAGATAAAACTCAAATTTGAAAGGTGACTTTCCCGCTTCAGTTTTTGTAACTACATTATTTCCTACTTTATCTATAAAGGCATTTGCTTTTGAGTCCCTCGCTTCTCCGCCCATTTCCTGAATCATCTGCGGTGCAGCCTGCAAACCCAGAGTTATTTCCTGTTCAACGCTTAGGTTTACTCTCTGTTTTTCTCCGGTTACTGGATTGGTTTCAGTTTTACTGAAGTATGTTACAACTCCTATCAGTGCTACAACTACAGCTATTAAGAGACGGCCTTTAAAATTAGACATAAGTATTTTTATATGTTAGCTTTTCTAACTTTCAGAATCCGTTTTACGTTCCATAAAATTCAATCGCCTGTTGAGATTATGCCGTCATTTTCAAAAAGCATTATTACAGTTTTTTGAGGAGCGCGCGGACAATGCATAACACCTTTTGATATTGTAATTCCCTGCATAGGATTTAATTCAACCGTTCTTCTCTCACCGTTCTCTTCTATATCCATTAATAATTGTCCTTCAAGCACAAAGAAAAACTCGTCTTCGTTATCATGTTTATGCCAGTGAAACTCTCCTTCAATAATTGCAAGTCTAACTAAACCGTTGTTTACTTTTGTCAGAGTATGGTTAATCCATTTCTCTTTATTCTCAGAAACAATTTTTGATACATCAATTGTTTCCAGATGCTGAAATTTTACACCGGGTAAAATATTATAATTATTTTGTTCGCTCATATTTTGTTTAATATAAAAAAATGCCGTAAATGATTCTCACTTACGGCATTAATTAATATCAACTGAAACGCTTTCAGCTGACAACTATTTTACTAAGTTCATCTTTTTGGTCTCGACAAAATTGCTTGTTTTAAGAGTATAAAAATAAACTCCACTGGCAAGGCTTGCTCCGTCGATCTGAGCATTATAAAATCCTGCTTTTACATATCCGTCTAAATACGTTCCGACTAACTGTCCGAGCGTATTATAAACCTTTAAGCTTGCGAATCCGTCCTTAGGGATTGCAAAATTAATATTTGTTGTTGGGTTAAAAGGATTAGGGAAATTTTGTGAAAGTTCGTACTTCTCGGGTACTTCACTTCCCTGATTTCCTATTGCTGTTGTAACAACAGGAGCGCTGATACCCTGTTCCATTTCAGAGGTATTTAGTACTCCGCTATCTTTAAAAATCACAACATTGAATTTGCAGTTAGCTGCTACCCATGCAGGATCTAAAGTAACATTAAAAGTTAACGGAATTGCCTGCCCGTTACTCCATGCGCCTGAGTTTACGTTATCTCCTGCCATAGTGTTAACAATATTTCTTACGGTCCAGTTGTGAACCCATGTAGAGCTTCCTGTGCAATAAGAATTTCCGGTCTGAGCATATACCATATTATCTTCTGTGATAATATAGTTTACTTTATATTGTCCTGTTAAATTTGCAAGAGCAGTTGCGTTCAGATTAACAGTAAGCTGTCTTGTTCCCGCGTTGTATGTAGTGTTTGTAACTGCGATTGCAACATCTGAAGCAGGTTTCTGTGCATATCTGTATTCACCATCTGTAAACATTGAACCCCAGCCGTTGTTAACACCAAGTCTTCTATCCACTAATCCTGACGGATAGCCTGAAAAACCGAGAGCGGAAATTATTCCGTTACCATTGAACGTTTTCCAGGGGTCTGTACTTGCTCCGTGATAAGCAAACATTACTGTATTAGGATAAGCTTCCTTTAGATTATGTGCTTCGTTATCTCCGCAAGGGCACCACTGGCACCATGTACCTGTACAGAACTCAAGCACTGCGTTTCTTAAGTTTGTTGTAACTACAAGATTATTTGATATTGTATCGTTGCTTCTGTTCAGATCACCTGCTGCAGTTGTATAGGCTTTTATTGTATAATTACCTGCAGCTGCAAAAGTATAATTACTGAATGTTACAGTCTGAGATGTGCCCGGTGCAAGGTTAGTAACGGATTGTGTATTGGTAAATCCTCCGGGATTAATAGATAAAGTTACATTAAAAGACTGTGCTGTAGTTCCGAAGTTTTTAACAGTTGCTTTTACCCCTTTTGATTGCGGAGTCATTCCCCACTTAGGATCGAATACACTGTTAACCCCGACATCTGCAGTGTATCTTGTTCCCATTCTGATGTTATCAAGATAGAGATTATTTCCGAATGCAGATATAGCAGTGAACTTTACTTTATTAGTTCCTGCAGGAAGAGCATAAGTTTTTGTTGCCCATTCAGATGCAGTCGGTACATATAAATGCTGAGTAGGAGCGCCTGTTCTTAAAGGACCTGAAGAACCGCCGTTCAATGTTATAAGAACTGTCCACGTCGCTCCGTTATCTGTGGAAGTAGAAATCTGAAGCTGATCGTTCTCCGATGTTGCAGGAGCGTAAGCGTGATCAAACTTCAAAGAGTCTCCTGTAATTGCCAGGGGCAATGTAGGAGTAATTAAATCAAAACTTCCGCTTGCGTAATCATAAAAATCAAACATTGCGCAGGAGGTTCCTTGCCCGTAACCGCTTGCGTAAGAAGTTCTTATCCAGTCATAAGCTGCTGTGTGTGCCAGTGTCCAGCCGGCAGGAGGAAAAGAGGTGTTATCAAAATCCTGATTCAGGCTTAATGCCTCGGCATAAGTTTTTCCTGAATTGAAAATTATTAGAAAAGCTGTCATTAAGAGAAAGGTCTTAACAGCAGATCCAATGGTAAGTTTAGTTTCCATTATTGTTCCCGCATTTAAATTGTCTTCAATTATACAAGTATTCTTTCTTAATTGAAAGAAAAAATTGAATGGGCAATAATAAAAACTACTTCAAAAGAAGCATTTTTCTTGTCTCGGTAAATTCTCCTGCTGTTAATTTATAATAGTAAGTTCCCGCAGATAAGTTATCAGCAATGAAATTTATCCGGTAGCTTCCTGCAGTATAAAAATTATTTATAAGCGTTTGAATTTTTTTTCCGAGATTATCGAACAATTGTATTTTAACATTACCTGATTTATTAACTTCAAAATTTATAATTGTTGAAGGATTGAAAGGATTAGGATAATTTTGCTCCAATCTGAAATTTTTAACATTTGATGTAACTTCATTTATTCCTATTGAACCCGGCGAAAATATTCTTGCAAAGTTTTTTGCAAATTCATATCGGGTAGTATGGCATGTTGTTGTGTTATCCCAGTTGATTGACCATGTCATCATTCCCCGCAGGTTCGGATAAGTGCTTACTCTTGTGTAATTACCCGGCTTTGGTCCCGTTCCCATTAAATATTTAATAGCAGCTTTCACTGTATCGGGATGAATGAACGAACCTGCACCCGCTGCACCGACGCAGGCAGGCAAACCGACTGCAACATGATTTGCATTAAATCCTGTAAACTGTCCGCCTGCAGTATTGAACCCGTGAATAACGGCTTCAGTCATAGCAACAATAAAATCAGCTGTACCCTGGAAATACCCATGTCCGTCAATGCCGAACATGCTTCCGCTGTTGTATAATTGAACTTGAAGAATATCTATCGAATCTCTCAATGCATGCAGAACAGGAAGATATGCTCCGAAAATTCCACCGTATGCCGACATTCCTCCCTGCACATAGGCAGTCTCGGGAGCAAAGGTCAGATACATTTTTTTATGATAAGTTGTGCGGTAATTATTCATCAATTGTTTAATGCCGTTTATAAGATTTATTACCCAGGCATCTGTGGGATTTGAAATAGTTCCTCCGGTTAGAACGGTAGAGTTTTCCAGGTCAATATCTATTCCGTCGAAATGATATGTGTTTATGATTGTGGTCATTGAACTTACAAATGTATTCATCTGAGTTACATCATTGAGTTTTACCTGCGCATTTGCCCCTCCAATGGAAATAACAACTTTTTTACCTTTGGCTTTCATACTATCAATCTGCGCAATGAGAGTTGCCTGCGGTACGGCATCGGGTGTAAAAGTCATATTATAAGTAGTGCCTTCTGAAGGAATAGCGAACGAAACTTCGAGTACGTTGTAAGTGGTATCGACCTGAGTTAAATGAATGTAAGGACTTGCTGCGTCTTGCCAGTTTTGCCAGTAGCCGACTAAGGCGGGAGATTGAGCAAAGAGACAGTTTCCTAAAATTAAAAATAAAAAGAGTGATAATCTTTTCATATATAATTTGAAATTAATTTTCTTAAATATAAAATCGGATTATTTATTCTGCTGTAAGAAATTTATCAATTATACCCGGAATTTTTTAAAATTATAACCCGAAGTATCGGTTTTAGTAATTGATAATTATTCAGTTTACCTATGCGATTCAATACTTAAAAAGATATTTAGATTAATTTAATTATAATTAAAAAACGATTATATTTAAGCATTAAACTTTATCCCTCTGAAATTCATTTTTAGAATGAATGTGTAAATGAAAAACAGTAAACTTGCCTCGCTGCTTTCAAAGCTCTCCCTGAAAGAATTCAAAGAATTTGGAAAATTTGTAAAGTCACCTTACTTCAATTCAAATTCGAATATTATATCTTTATACGAGCTCATTGCAAAAGCTTTTCCTGATTTTGATTCCCCCAAACTTGTAAAAGAAAACATTTACGAACATATATATCCCGGAGAAAAATATAACGACAGCACCGTAAGAGGGCTGCTTGCTGCTGCTTTGAAACTTGCTGAAGAATTTCTTGCAGTGCATCGGCTCAGAGAAAATGAGTTTGCATATAAAGAATTTCTAATGAGTGAATTATGCGACAGGAAAATATTTGACCTTTTCAATATTCATCTTAAAAAGAACAGAACTGAGTTAGAAAATCTTAATACTAAACATGAAGATTATTTTTACCTCACTTACAAAATGGAAACATTAATCAATTCCATTGACAGTAAGTCTTACATTCCACTTACCCAGAAAGATGTTCCGGGAGATATAAATACCAAGGATACTGAAAGCCTGATAAATTATTTCCTTATTTCTATTTTAAAGAGATATAATTATTTGCTTACTAAGACCGGAAGCCTTAATGTTTCACTCGAATTGAATTTCATGGATGAAATGATTACATACCTTGAAAAAGCAAATCTGAGAGAAATTCCCATTCTTAACTTCCATTATAACCGCGCAATGCTTTATAAAAGCAATATGGAGGAAAAGTACTTTTTAGAGTTAAGAAGGATTTTCTTTGATAAAAAAAACAGTCTGGATGAATCTGAACTCTATAACTTAATGGGCGTTCTTTCAAATTATTGTGTCCGAAAAAATAATATTACAGGCGAAGAAGCACCTGTTGCCCAATATGAAATCTACAAATATGCGATTGAAAATGACATTCTTGCTTTAAATCCTACTGAACCGATTAATCCTGTTCTATACTCGAATATTGTAGCTGCATCACTTTATCTTGGGAAAACAGATGAAGCTGTTGAGTTTATCGAAAAGTACAAAGACCGAATAGCACCGGAACGAAGAGAGAGCGCAGTTAATTTTAATCTAGCAAAAGTTCATTTCAAAAATAAAAATTATAATGAGGCGTTAAGCTCTCTTGCTTTAGTACAGAATGAAGATGTATTTTATAAAGTTGCTATTAAAAATCTTTATGCTATGATATACTATGAAATGAACTTGGTTGAGGAATTAATTTTGCTTTTGGATTCTTATAAAAGTTTTTTACAGAGTAACGTTGTTTTAGGACCAAGGCTGAAAGAAAATCATAATAACTTTGTATCTGCATTAACTAAGCTGTTAAAGTTAAAAGACTTCAAAGATAAACCTGAACTGGAATACCTGAAGCATGAAATCAATTTATTGCCTACCACTGTAAGTATGGACTGGCTTATAAGCAAAATTGATAGTCTGCTCAAATAAATTTTAATTGCTCAGCATATAAACTATAATGTTGGTACCCATCTTAAATGACTCTTCCTTTTTTTCCGGCGGGTCGTTATGCTCCTTTGTATCTGCCCATCCGTCAGAAATATTTGTTTCATATGTATAGTACATGCAGAGCCTTCCGTTTTTATAAATTCCGAATCCCTGCGCAGGCTTGCCGTCATGCTCGTGGATTTTCGGAAGTCCGTTAGGGAATTTAAACTGTGAATTGTAAATCGGATGAGAGAAAGGAAGCTCTTTCATTTCCTCGTTAGAAAAAACTTTTTTTATCTCTCGCCTGAACGCCTCGTCCATTCCGTAGTCATCATCTGCATATAAAAATCCGCCGCTCTCACAATACTTTCTTAAACGCGCAGCTTCATTATCAGAAAAGGAAATATTTCCGTGTCCTGTAATTAAAATAAACGGGTAGTTAAAGATATCATCGGAGGCAATATCGACTGAATAGAACTTAGGTTCATCAACATCTACTGTTGTATTCTTTTTCAGATAGTCCATCATGTTTATTTCTGCAGATGGGTCGTTATACCAGTCACCCCCGCCTGAGTATTTCAGACGCGCAATTTTAAACGGCGAAGAATTTTTATTTACGCCGTCTGTCTGCGCAAAAATATTTGTACCTACTAGTAGTAATAATATTATACTTGCAAAAATTTTCATATTAAATTTTACTTCTTCATTAATAATTTGTTTCATTTGTAAAAAAGTCGGGAAATAGTCGGATTTTATTTTGTTATAATTACTCTATTATATATTGCAACATTATTGTCACATTTTAATTTCAAATTGTTCAAATGATGGATTTTTGACGGATTTTTCTTTCGGCGCTCAACTCAGTGTTTTTCGGAATTCTTAAAAAAAGTAACATTATTGTCACATTTTGATTTCACATTGTTCAAATGATGGATTTTTGACGAATTCTTCATTTGTGGCTCAACTCAACGTTTTTCGGAATCCTAAAAAAGTAACATTATTGTCACATTTTAATTTCTGTAACTCATAACTCATAATTCTCAAAGATACTCATTCCATAATTTCTTATCAAACAAGTTCTCCCTATTCCTTCTAATAGGTAAATTTTAGTGAATTCCTTTTTGCAAATGATTTGTATAAATTACATTACAATTTTTATTTATGCTGAAGATTCAGAATCTAAGAAAAACGTTTAAAAATGCCGATGCAGAGGTTTCTGATGTGATTAACATACCGGATTTTTCGTTACAGGAAAATTTTCAGCTTGCTGTTTCGGGCAAAAGCGGCTCAGGCAAGAGCACGTTTTTAAATCTTATTGCAGGAATAATTTCTCAGGATAATGGCGAGATATTTTTCAACGATGAAAAAATTTCTTCCCTATCTGAATCAAAGCGCGATGCCTTCCGCTCAAAAAATATCGGATACATTTTCCAGACATTCAACTTACTGCAGGGATTTACAGCGATAGAAAATGTTATGCTAGGAATGATGTTTGCTAACAATCACGACAGAAATAAAGCAGAAGTTCTTTTAAATAAAGTCGGACTTGCAAAAAAGATGAACAATAAGCCCTCTGAGTTATCAGTCGGCGAGCAGCAGCGTGTAGCAATTGCCCGCGCAGTTGCTAATTCACCTAAACTCATTTTAGCAGATGAACCCACTGCAAACCTTGATGCAAAGAATGGCGAGCTTGCCATCGACCTTATAAAAAATATCTGCGAAGAAAATAAAATCTCTTTGCTGCTTGTTTCACATGAAGCCGATATAATAAATAAGTTTGAGAATAAAATTAATTTTGAAGATATAAATAAGACGGCAACCATATGAGTATCTTCAGAATCGTTTGGAAAAATATTAAGCAGAGAAGTCTGGCGTCAGTACTGACAATGTTCTCTATAATGCTTGGAGTAGCCCTCGTTGTTTCAATTTTAATTTTAAAGCAGGAAAGTCAGGATGCGTTTAATCAGACAGCAACAGGCTACGAAATAATCGTCGGACCCAAAGGTAGTTCATTACAATTAACACTCAATACAATTTACCAAATAGGTGTACCGATACAAAATATGCCCTATGATACCTATGATAAATTAAAGAATGATAAGAGAGTAAAGCTTGCTATTCCTTATGTACTGGGAGATAATTTTAAAAATCACAGATTTATCGGCACAACTCCCGAAATTTTTTCTGACTTCTCTTATCAGAAAGATAAAAAATATAGTTTAAAAGAAGGTAAGTTCTTTACAAAAGATTTTGAAGTTGTAATAGGAAATGAAACTGCGCAGAAAACCGGACTGAAAATCGGAGATGCATTTTCCGGCTCGCACGGAGTAGAAAATTACGAAGGCAGTGAGGGAATGTTTGAACATGCCGAGTTCAAATTTACTGTCGTCGGAATTTTAGAAAAGACATTTACACCAATAGATAAAGTAATATTTACTTCGATGAATTCCATCTGGGAAATTCATCACCATGAAGCAGAAGAAAAATATGCAGAGCGAAAAGACACGACTCATCACGAATTTGAAAAATCAGTAACTGCAATTTTAGTCAGTTTAAAAAGTCCGGTTTATTTTGATTTACTAAGAAGGCAAATCAACGAAAATAAATACGAAGGAATAAACGCTCAGGCAGTAATACCGGTTTTCGAAATAAAGCAATTGTTCGATATAATAGGGAATATAAATTCAATTTTAATAATCATTGCTTACTTAGTTGTCTTCGTTGCAGTGATTTCAATATTAGTTTCGATTTACAATTCTATGAACGAAAGAAAAAGAGATATTGCAATTATGCGTTCATTAGGAGCAAGAAAGCAAACTATTCTGAATATAATTCTTATAGAAGGATTTATCATAAGTTTCATAGGAGGAATTCTTGGAATTATAATCTCGCACTTATTGATTTTTATTTTTAAAGATACAATTTCAAACATAGCGGGTATTCAGATAAGCGGAACGGTATTTAATGTATTCGAGTTTTATATCCTCACAGGAACAGTTTTACTGGGTTTAATAGTTACAATTATTCCTGCACTAAAGGCATATAACACTGATGTGGCAAGCAATCTTGCTCCGGTCAGTTAACAGATAAAGTTTAAAGTTATGAAAAAATTAAAATCAAAATTTGCAAACAATATTCCTTATTTAGGATATGCAGTTTTTATAATAGCAGTATGCACAAGTATTTTTTCCAATAAAGATACGAGCGGAAAAAGCTATGTGTACAATACTAAAGGTGAAAAAGTTGAGCTTAGTAAAATTAATTTTACTGCTAATACTAAAAGTGACTCAAGCAAAAAAGGTTCGCTAGATGGCACTCAGCAGATAAATGCTCCTAAAACAGATTTTGTACCTGTAGATACAACAAAGCCGTTTAATAAAATTACATTCAGACAGTTGCGTACATATGTGCCGGGACAAACGGTTCCGCAGGAAATAAAAGATATGGATGGCAAGAATGTAAATATAATCGGCTTCATGACTCCCCTGAACGCATTGGAAAAAATGGATGAGTTTTTATTGTGCTCCGCACCTCCACTTAGCTGTTATTGCGCGCCACCGATTTTTATAAATGAAATAATATACGTAAAGCTTACAAACGGAGTGAAGACGGACTTCAAAACAGGCGTCGTAAAAATCAGCGGAAGATTTAAAGTTAATATGGATGTAAAGGATGAGTACTCCGATATAATTTACTCAATAGACGGCGTTTCAATAGAATAAAATATTATAAAACTCTGGCAAAAATCCTGGATAAAAACAGATTAAATATCGTTAAAGAAGAAGTCTCCGAGCATCTGAAGTTCACTATAATATCTGTGCTTTTATGTCTCACTTCAGTTCTTATTGTTAATAAATATGTGCACGGCTATATGAATGAAGGCTTGTTCAGCAAAATTCATTATGTGCATCTATTTCTTGCAACAATTACTCCCGTGGCAATTTATTATGCTTTTAATAAAGATGCAGTCAGGGCAATTGGAGTAGGTATATTATCATCTTCCATCGGCTGTACGGTCAGTGATTCCGTTTTCCCATATATTGGCGGTCATTTGTTCGGATATAATATGACTCTGCATATCTGCATTTTAGATGAACCGCAGTTTGCATGGTCGGCCATTTTCATAGGGGGATTTGCAGGAATTTTCCTTCCGCGCCTCTTCAAAAAAATTACACATGTTACTCACTTTGTTCATACATTTGCAGCTACTATGGCAGCAATTGTGTATCTGCTGACGTTCGGATTTACAGGAAGCGATACAGTGCAGATAATTTACCTCATAATCATTTTATTTGTCTCAGTTTTAGTACCATGTTTATTGAGTGATATTGTAATTCCAAGTTTAGTATTTTCTGAATCAAGCTTTAATGAGATTATGGAGCACCATCACGGTCACAGCCATAGCCACGCTCATTCACACACAAAAGACTGATAAAATTCTAAATGCCAAAATCAAAAAAAATAAATCCTGACCTCTTTTTAAAAGCAAAGAAGTTCGGATTTTCAGATAAGCAGCTCGCCCATATTTTAAATGCCACAGAAGAAAAAATAAGAAACTACAGGGATAAAAATAAAATTTACCCTGTGTATAAAACTGTTGATACATGCGCAGCAGAGTTTGATGCAAATACACCTTATCATTACTCCACTTACGAAAAATATAATGAAGTAAAATCCTCAGATAAAGAAAAGATTATTATCTTGGGCGGAGGACCTAACCGCATAGGACAGGGAATTGAATTTGATTACTGCTGCGTTCGCTGTGTAAAAGCTCTTCGCGCAGAAGGATATGAAGTAATAATGATTAACTGTAATCCCGAAACAGTCTCAACAGATTACGATATAACAGATAAATTATATTTTGAACCGCTGACAGTAGAAGATGTTTTGAATATTATAAGATATGAAAAAAATGTAAAAGGAATAATTGTCAGCTTCGGAGGACAGACTCCGTTAAAGCTCTCTAAGGAATTAGAGAAAAACGGATTAAAAGTATTAGGAACGTCATCGGAAAATATTGATGTAGCAGAGGATAGGAAGAAATTTGGTAAACTGTTAGATGAATTAAAAATTCCGAAGCCTGAGTACGGAACTGCATTAAGTTTAAAAGAAGCAATTAAGATTGCAAATAAAATCGGTTACCCTGTATTGGTGAGACCTTCGTATGTATTAGGCGGGAGAGCAATGCAGATAGTTTATAATGATGAACAGCTCACGGAATTTTTCTTTGAGGCAGCAAAGCTTTCGGGAAAACATCCTGTATTAATTGACAAATTTTTAGAAGAGGCGCGTGAGATTGACGTTGATGCAATCGGCGACGGGAAAGATGTTTACATAGGAGGAATTATGCAGCATATAGAGGAAGCGGGGATTCACTCAGGCGATAGCACGTCTATACTTCCTCCCATTTCTTTATCTGCGAAAAATCTTAAAGAGATAAAAGATTATACTAAAAAGCTTGCAATTGCTCTTGAAGTAAAAGGACTGCTGAATATTCAATATGCAATTAAGGACAACGTTGTATATGTTATCGAAGCGAATCCGAGAGCATCGCGGACAGTTCCGTTTGTAAGCAAGACAACAGGCGTTCAGCTTGCAACTATTGCAGCGCAGGTAATTGCAGGAAAGAAATTAAAAGATTTTAGGCTGAAGAAGTTTGACGATATAAAATATATCGGAGTGAAGGAATCGGTTTTTCCGTTCCAGAAATTCCCGAAAGTAAAAATGTTTTTAGGACCGGAGATGCGCTCAACAGGAGAAGTTATGGGCATCGGCGCAACGTTCGGAGAAGCTATGTTAAAAGCGCAGACATCGACAGGAAATTTATTGCCTACAGAAGGAAATGTATTTGTGAGCCTTAACAACAATGATAAGAAGTCTAAGTCGTTAAAGATCGTCAAAGAATTTGTTGACATGGGATTTGGAATTATAGGAACAATCGGCACAGCAAAATACTTGAACGAAAACGGAATAAAAGCAGAGCCTGTATTTAAAGTCCTGGAAGGAAGACCTAACGTAGTTGACAGAATTAAGAACGGAGATATAAAACTTGTAATAAATACTCCATTGGGAAAGGAATCACGTTATGATGAGTATGCAATCGGATGGGCAGCAGTGCAGCAGAAGATACCGTTTATTACAACGCTTTCTGCAGCTGACTCAGTTGTACAGGGAATTAAAGAATTAAAATCAGGCAGAGTGAATGTAAAAAGCCTGCAGGAATATTATGTGGAATAGTTAAACTAAGATATCACTAGTTAAATAAAATCTTCCAATCTTCGCATCAATCTTTTCGCCGTTATCTTTTTCAAAAGTATAATGGCCTTCCATTGTGCCCCATTCAGTATCAAGCGGAGTAAAGCTTGAGTATTCAAAATTTTGCCCGGGTTTCAGATACGGAAACTGACCTACAACGCCTTCGCCTTTAACTTCATTTTCATCTCCGTCAGCATTGATAATTAACCAATAACGTGAAAGCAACTGCAAGTTCTCCTCACTGTTATTTGTAATACGGATGTTATAGATAAAAAAGAAAAGTTTTTTATCGGGCTCTGAGCGCTCGGGAATAAATTCGGGAGTCACCTCTATTCTTATTCCCTCTGTTGTTGTATCTGAATTTGGATTTGTCATAGTCTTGCTAATATATTAATTCTATTTTTTAAACTTTTCAAGTAACATTTTTAGCTTATCCTCTTTTTCTTCCATCTTGCTCTGCTGCTTTGCTTTAAAAGCATTCGGGTCAACCTTTGTGTTAGTATTTTTAACTACAGGTTTCGCTCCGGGTTCCTTCATGCTTAATTGAATTCTTTTTCTTGCTAAATCGACTTCAACTACGGTAACGTCAACCTTTTGCGCAACCTTTAAAACTTCGGCAGGATTTTTTATAAATCTATCCGTTATCTGACTGATGTGAACAAGCCCGTCCTGATGAACTCCTATATCAACGAATGCGCCGAAAGCAGTTAAGTTTGTTACAATGCCCGGCAGTTTCATTCCCGGCTTTAAGTCTTCCATCTTCTCGATTCCTTCAGCAAATTTGAACAGCTCGAATTTTTGTCGGGGGTCGCGTCCCGGCTTTGCAAGTTCGTCCATTATATCATTTAATGTTGGTAAGCCGACTGTATCCGATACATATTTATTTATATTAATTTTTTTTCTGAGTTCATCTGAATGCATTAATTCTTCTACAGTGCAGCCAACATCCTTTGCCATCTGATAAACAATGTCGTAGCTTTCAGGGTGAACAGCAGATGAATCCAACGGATTTTTTGCATCGCGGATTCTTAAAAATCCTGCTGCCTGCTCAAATGCTTTGTTGCCGAGTCTCGGTACTTTTAAAACTTCATCGCGTGATTTGAACGCACCTTTATCATTTCTATAATCTATAATACTTTTTGCAAGCTTGGGTCCGAGTCCTGAAACGTATGTCAACAACTCTTTGCTAGCAGTGTTTAACTCAACACCAACTTTATTCACGCAGCTAATTACAACATCATCAAGTTTTTCTTTCAGTGCTTTCTGGTCAACATCATGCTGATACTGTCCTACGCCGATCGACTTCGCATCAATTTTCACAAGCTCAGCAAGCGGGTCCATAAGTCTTCTTCCTATAGAAACTGAGCCTCTTACTGTAACATCGTAATCGGGAAATTCCTCTCTCGCAACTTCCGATGCAGAGTAAATAGATGCTCCGGATTCGTTTACCATTATAGTAGGAATATCTCTTCCGAAATCCACTGTCTTAACAAAAGCTTCTGTCTCTCTGCTTGCAGTTCCGTTGCCGATTGCAATTACGTCCGGTTTATATTCTTCAGCAAGCTTTATTAATTTTTCCGCAGCAAGTTTCTTCATCGCATCGGATTGTGTCGGATAAATATTATCGTTCTTTAAAAGCTTTCCATTCTCATCAAGGCATACGACTTTGCAGCCTGTTCTGAATCCCGGGTCAATCGCCAAAACTCTTTTTTCTCCCAATGGAGCAGCAAGTAAAAGCTGACGTAAATTATCCGCGAATACTGCAATCGCTTCTTTATCGGCAGTCTCTTTGCTGATAACTCTTGCTTCAGTTTCCATTGAAGGACCGAGCAGTCTTTTATACGAATCATCTATTGCAATCTTTACCTGAGCAGCAGAATCATTATTTCCTTTTACAAAAATACTTTGCATTAAATTAATTGCTTCTTCCGTTTCAGGCTCTGCCTTCAATGATAAAAATCCTTCGTTCTCTCCGCGTCTCATTGCTAGAACTCTGTGAGAAGGAGCTGATGAAATCGGCTCGCGCCATTCGTAATAATCTTTATACTTAATTCCTTCTTCTTCTTTTCCTGAAACAACTTTTGAAATGAAAACGCCTTTTTTCTGATAAAGGTCACGCATCTTTTCGCGCGCTTCCTGATTTTCGCTTACCCACTCCGCTATAATATCTCTTGCGCCCTGCAAAGCTTCTTCGATTGTGTTAACGCCTTTCTCTGCATCGATATATTTTTCCGCTTCGGCAATTATATCAATATCTCCCTGCGCGAAAATAGATTCACCCAATGGTTCCAGTCCTTTTTCTTTTGCAACCGTAGCCTTCGTTCTTCTCTTTGGTCTGTAGGGCAAATAAATATCTTCAAGCTCGGTAAGAGTTATTGCAGCTTCTATTTTTTCTTTTAATTCGTCGGTGAGTAATTTTCTTTCTTCAAGCGAGTTAAGTATTGCAGCTCTGCGTTTATCTAATTCTTCTAACTGGGAAATTCTGTCTCTTACAGCTGCGATTACAACTTCATCAAGACTGCCTGTAACTTCTTTTCTGTATCGTGCAATGAACGGCACAGTTGCATCTTCGTTTAATAACTGCGCAACTGCAAGCACCTGTTTCTGTGTTATGGAAAGTTCGTTAGCAATTTGTTTTGTGTGTAAGGGATTCATCATTATCTGTATTCTAAATTTTTATATAAATAAATATGCCACCTTTAACTAAATAAGCTGCAAGATGGCATTCAGTTGTAAAATTGTAAATGCAAAATAATTTTAAAAAGAAGTAATTATAATACAGAAAAATTTATATTGCGTAATATTTAAAATTCAGAAAATCTCACTCATTCTCTTTTTACTCCGTTTCGAATTAATCTTTTTAATATTTCAAATTTCTTTTGACGGTTGTATTTAGAGATATCAAGTGTTTCATATTCCTTTACGGGAATACTGATTATAATACCAATAAGAGTAGTTGGAATTGCAAGTGCTGTCCCGAACAGAAATCCTGTTCCCACATGATCAGCAAAATCAGGTTTTCTGCTTCCATCTCCTACAGGATTAAATTTTCCTTCTATTGCGCCCAGAACGAATCCGAGACCAAATCCTATTAGTGCGCTTGTACCTATAATTGAACCTTTGCTAGGACCTATCTTGTATCCGAACTTATCTATCCTGTCAAAAACAATTTTCTTGCTCACATATTTATTCATGTTTGAGTTCTGACCGTAAATGATTTGTTCAAAAGTCAGAGAAATCGAATCAATATCGGTAAGGCACACATCGTCTAATTTTTCAATTTCTTTGTTATAATTCAGATAAGAGATATAAAAGATTTTGTCGGTTTTATATGAACTGTCAGTTTGAGAAAATACTTTTGCAGTAAAGATAATAAGTAGACATAAAATTATTTTTTTCATATCGGAGCCTGATTTATTTTTCGGAGGCAATGCCGCCAATAATTGCACCTACCAATGCCCCTGCTACTCCTCCAACTAGTACTGCAGGGAATGAAATTTTAGTATCTGAGTGCGGCTCCAATGAAAAACTGCTTGCTAAAACTCCTATTAAAATTCCGCTGCATCCGCCGACCACAGCACCTATTAACATTCCTGAATCTTTGTCTGAAGTTTGTTCTGTGGAATCTTTTGTGAGTGATTTAATTGATTTGTTAGATTTGTAAAGAGTGTTTGTAGAAAGTGATGTATCTGTGATTGAAGCACTTGATTGTGCGAAAAGATTCCAGCTTAGAAATGAAAACAATAGAGACAAAACAATGAGGATTTTCATTACAATAAAGTTTAAGTTGCTGCAGCGATTGCCTTAGCTACATTCTGCCCGTCCAGAGCGGCAGAAATAATTCCTCCGGCATATCCCGCACCTTCACCGCAGGGGTAAAGTCTACTTACTTTAATGTGCTGATAATCAGTTTTGTTCCGCGGAATTTTTACAGGCGAGCTTGTACGTGACTCAATCCCCACCATCATTCCTTCATTTGAAAAATATCCTTTCATTTTTTTACCGTAATCCACGAAAGCCGATTTTAATTTTATTGAAAAAAATTCCGGAAGCAATAAATCAAAATCATGAGAGTAAACTCCCGGTATATAGGAAGTGTCATTTAATTCTAAAGATGTTATCCCTTTTACAAAATCTGTTATCTTCTGTGCGGGGGCAGCCTGAGTTTCTTTTCCTGATGCATTAAAAAATCTTTTTTCTATTAAGGATTGTATAAGCAAACCGTCAAAATCAGGGCTTAACACATCAAGATTATTGTTTACTCTGAACTCTTCCTTTAAATTTTTCACTTCGTTTGGATTTTCTTTTTTTATCTCATCTAAAATAATTTTGTAATCATCTGTTTCCAGAGCAACTACAATTCCTGAGTTCGCAAATTTTGAATCTCTGCGGGACATGGACATTCCGTTAACAACTAACTCTTTAGGTGCTGTTGCAGCAGGCACAATCAGTCCGCCCGGACACATGCAAAATGAAAAAACTCCTCTGCCGTCTGTCTGTGTAACAAGTTTATAGCTTGATGCAGGTAAATATTTATCGCGTGGATTTTGTTTGTATTGAATTTCATCTATCAGTTCCTGCGGATGCTCTGCCCTCACTCCTATTGCATACGGCTTTGCTTCCAGATATACATTTCTTTTCTGCAAAAGAAAAAATATGTCCCGTGCAGAATGACCCGTTGCAAGTATAACTGCATCGGCTGTATGTTCTTCTTTATCATTTACAATTACACCCTTCATCACTTCATTATCAATTATGAAGTCCGTTACTTTAGAATCAAAATGAATCTCTCCTCCGAATTCCAAAATTGTATCTCTTAACTTCTGCACAACTCCCGGCAATTTGTTTGAACCGATATGAGGATGTGACTCAACTAAAATGTTTTTATCTGCGCCATGCTCAACTAAAATCCGTAACGCCTTATCAATGTCTCCGCGTTTATGTGAGCGGGTATAAAGCTTGCCGTCGGAATATGTTCCTGCGCCGCCTTCACCAAAGCAATAATTTGAATCGGGATTTACAATGCTGAACTGCTGTATGGCTCTTAAATCTTTTCTGCGTTCCCTTACATCTTTTCCTCTGTCAAAAATAACAGGTTTGATTCCATGTTCGATTAACTCAAGCGCGGCGAAATATCCTGCAGGACCTGCGCCCACAATAATTACTTTCTTTTTATCGGAAGTTTTTTTGTATGATGATTTAACGGGAGGAGTTTTTTTCGGGACTTCATTTATATAAACATTGACAAGGAGATTTATTCGGGGATATCTTGAACGCGCATCAATTGAACTGCGGTCTTTTTGAATGTGTAATGTATCACTTTTTTTTAGAGATAATTTGCTTCTTACAAGCTCTTCGATGAATTTATCATCGGTTGATTCCTTCGGTGAAAGAATCAGTTCAATTCTTTTAATCATTTAATAAAAAGTTCACTATTTATGTGAAAAAATTTAAGAGGTATAAATTAATCCGGTTACTGTTTTATTTTTTCTGCAAGCTCTTTACCGAGCAGGATGAGTTTATTTTGTGTGGATTCATCTTTACAGCTGCCGTCTTCATTGAAAATATTCTGAGCAAGCGGAATATAAATCTGTGTTGGCAAAACATGTGCTGCAAGCACACGGAATACCGGAAGGAATGCAAGCTGCGCACGGACTGTGCCCCATAAACTTGTTGAAGCTCCCGCTAATGCAATCCACTTTCCTTTGAAGGGCTGGTCTTTAAAACGTGAGAGCCAGTCAATAACATTTTTGAATCCGCCGGGAAGAGAGTGATTGTATTCAGGTGTGCAGATTAAAATTCCCTTAGCCTCTGCAATTTTTTCTTTTAGTATAAGAACGTTTTCAGGTTTGCCCGCTTTATCAATATCTTCATCATAAATTGGCATCGGGTAGTCACGCAAATCTATTTCTTCAACAATAGCGCCCGCATCGCGAGCGCCTTGTATCATAAATTTCAAAGCCATTTTGTTGTAGGATTTCTCCCTGAAACTGCCTGCAATGGCAATGATTTTCATTCCGAAAATTTTAGAATTTTACACCGAAGGTCATCTGAAAACCTGTAAGGTTGCTTATATTTTTATCATACAAGCTGTTAACATCTTTTCCTATTGGAGTGACGTATGAGTAATTTACATTGAATGAGAATGCAACGGATTGTGTCTCGCTGAATTCAAGACCTGCGCCTGCATATCCGCCCATGGCAAATGCTGCCTGGAAATATCCCATTGCATTGAAGTACTCTCTTGAATATGGATTAGTTAAAACTAACGAGGGTGAAATACCAAAGTTTACTATTGGTCTTATGCTGCCTTCAATATCGTCTCCGAAAATTTGTTTTTTAATTCCGATGTTGACGGGAATTAAAAATATTCTGTTCTCTTTATTTGGAGTATTTTTCTGGCCGTAAATATCGTACTGCTCAAACTCACGTGTATCAGAAACGCTCATTAAAGAAATTCCTGCAATGAGCTGAGTATTTCTGTTTAAACTTGAATAATGATTTAGTGTTGGTCCGAATCCGTTTTCAGAGTAAGTAAATGAGAGTCCCCAGGGATTGGGTTTTTCAACTTTAGGTTTAACTTTTGTTTTTGATGTTAATGAATCTGAGGCATTTGCTGATGTAAAACATAGGGGTAATAGAACAAGGGCTAAAATAACACTTAATTTCTTCATCTATGATTTAATTTTTTATATTAATAGAAAATAGAATTTTTGGGAATAAAATTCCATCAGATTATATATGCGGAAATAACTCAATTGTAATACCTAACATAATTGTTTAATTTTTAACTTGAAATAGCAATTTCTATTGACTGAAAAAAGATATAATAAGTTAGCAAAAGTAATAAGTCACAGGCAGGAAGATTTGACGGTTGTTTTAGAAAATATCCATGACCCCCACAATGTCAGCGCTATTTTCAGAAGTGTGGAATCAATCGGAGTTGATAAAGTTTACTTAGTCTATAATACAAATAAATTCCCAAGAATCGGGAAATTTTCCTCTGCAAGCGCTAAAAAATGGGTAAAAACAGAGAAATTTTCTACTGCTGAAGCATGTTTTAAAGTATTGAGGGAGCAGGGCTTTAAAATTTATACCACACATTTATCTGAAGAAGTTGAAAATGTCTCATTATATGATTTAGACCTTACTGAAAAATGTGCAATTGTAGTAGGCAATGAGCATGCAGGAGTATCGGATGAAGCAGTGCAATTATCAGATAAAAATTTTGTTATTCCTATGTATGGAATGATACAATCGCTGAATGTTTCCGTCTCCGCCGCAATTTGTGTCTATGAAGCGTTAAGACAGCGTGAGAAGAAAGGCATGTACAGGAAAGAATATACTCACGAACAAATTTTACAAAAAATTGAACAAATCACTAAAAAATAATTATGCTTCCCGATTATCTAAGTAAAGAATTAGGGCTAAAAAATCTTAATAATTTTCTTTTAATTTCCGGTCCCTGCGTTGTAGAGAGCAGAAGTAATATTTTCAGAACTTGCGAGAAACTAAAAGAGATTACCACTAAACTAAAGATTCCTTTTATATTCAAATCCTCCTATATAAAAGCTAACAGAACTTCATCTGAATCATTCAGAACAATAGGAATAGATAAATCACTTCGCATTCTGGCAGAAGTAAAAAAAGAATTCAGCGTTCCAATTATTACCGACGTTCACTCGGAAATAGATGTTGAGATTGCAGCAGAAGTAGCCGACGTTCTGCAAATTCCTGCATTCCTTTGCAGGCAGACTGAGCTTCTTGAAGCGGCGGGAGAGACGGGAAGAATTGTTAATATAAAAAAGGGACAGTTCCTTGCTCCGCAGGATATGATCTATCAGGCAGAGAAGGTGAAGGCAACAGGAAATAATAAAATTATGCTGACGGAAAGAGGGAGCACGTTCGGATACAATAATTTAGTTGTAGATATGCGCGGACTTGTAATAATGAAGAAGACTGGATATCCTGTAATTTTCGATGCAACGCATTCAGTGCAGATGCCCTCCAATGAAAAGGGAGTAACAGGCGGACTTCCGGAGTTTATTGAGCCGCTTGCAAGATGCGCAGCTTCTGTTAATGTGGCGGGATTTTTTATTGAGACACATCCGAATCCTGCAAAAGCATTAAGTGATGCTAAAAGTATGCTCCCTCTTGATAAAATGGATGATTTACTGACGAAACTGATGAAAATCTATAAGGCAGCGGAGTAAGTTTTCACTTTTAAATAGCTTAATAATACCCTTTAAAGATTTTTGTAAAATGGGTATTTTATAGAACTAACATTTTTCTTATAAAATCCCGATGACTGAACAAGAAAAACCGGCAGAGCAGCCAAAATTAGGACATTCAATTCCGCTTCATATATTAATTGCAGAAGATAATCTTATTAATCAAAAATTGATTGCGAAGATTTTCAACAGTATGGGATATGAAGTTGATGTGGCTGATAACGGTGTGATTGCATTAGAACACCTTGAGAAAAAAAATTATGAGCTTGTAACACTTGATATACAGATGCCTGAGATGGACGGAATAACATGCGCAAAAGAAATACATAAAAAGTTTGGAGAGCAACGACCTGTACTAATTTCAATCACTGCTAATATTCAATTGCTCAATCCCGAAGGATTTCATAAGGACGGTATGGATGACGTATTGACAAAACCTTTTAAAGCAGAAGATTTGAAAAATATGATTTTGAAATGGTTCGGAAACAAACAGAATTAAATACATTTTTTTGGCAAAGCAAAACAGTTTTAAATCAATATATTTCACAGGAATTTTCCTCACTGCACTAAGTACTCTTCTATTAGAATTTACTCTTACCCGAATATTATCCGTCTCGCTCTGGTATCACTTTGCCTTCATGGTTATAAGTGTTGCGCTGCTTGGCTTTGGTGTAAGCGGAGTATTTTTATCCGTCAATGAGAAAATAAAAAAAATAAATACCGATAAGCTGCTTACCTGGCTTTCAATGCTGTTCGGTATTTCCACACTCGCTTCATTTGCAATTATAAATCAGATTCCGTTTGATCCGTTCAGTTTACTCACTGATAAAATTCAGTTCTTATATTTACCGATATATTATTTACTCATAACTATTCCGTTTTTCTTTTCAGGATTAATAATCTCAATCCTACTTTCATACTTTAAGAATCAAATTTCAAAATTATATTTCTTTGATTTAATCGGCGCAGGTGCAGCATGTTTTGCATTCGTTATCTTTGTTCCTATGTTTGGCGGTAACGGAACTATTGTAATTATATCAGCTCTGGCTTTTGTGAATGCAATAGTTTTCAGTTATAAAGAGTACAAAGTACTATCAATGATTGCTTTTGTATTGGGAGCGTTGAGCCTTACTTTTTTAATGAACGTAAACTCAAGCCTTCCGATTAACTCTTCTCCAAATAAAATCTACGGAAATTATATTAAACAGAGACCTGACCTTAATCTTTTCTCTGGATGGAATATTTTTTCCAAAATAGATGTAATGAAAGAAGAAGAAGCACAGGAAGACGGATATGATATCGCACTTGCAATTATTGATGACGGAAATGCAACTACTAATATACCTAACGTTAAGAAATTCCCGTTGGAGAGCAAACCTGCAGATGCATCTAATCTTGCATTTGCTCCAAAGGATACTGTTAACAATGTGTTTATAGTCGGCTCTGCAGGCGGGGGAGAGATTTTATCGAGCTTATATAATAATGCAAAGAATGTTACGGCAGTTGAGATAAACGGAATACTGAACGATTTGATCTCTCAGAAGATGTCTTACTGGACAGGTCCGCTTGTAAAAAATAATCCTAAAGTGAATCTGATTACAGATGATGCAAGAAATGTAATCACTAACAGCAAAGATAAGTTTGACGTAATAATTTCTGCACATACAATCTCAGCATCCGCTGTATCAAGCGGAGCGATGAGTATGGTTGAAAATTATATTTTAACCAAAGAAGCAGTAGATGAGTATATAAATCATTTAAGTAACAGCGGAGTGTTGTATGTTTCAAGACCTGAAACTCAGATGCCTAAGCTGATTACCACTCTGAAAAAATCTATAACGGGAATTACGGACGGTAAAGATAACGGTAAGAACGATATAATTGTATTCAGAAGACCTCCGAATGATTTTGAAACCGGAAAAAGTTTTCTTGCAGGTGTGTTGTTCAAGAAGAACGGATTTACACCTGAAGAAGTAATAAAAATTAAAAACGAAGCTGCAAAGCTGAGCCTTGATGTAGACTATGACCCCGTATCAAAACAGGATGGCTATTATAAGCAGTTAATTGAATCAGACAATATTGATAACGAGATTAGCAATGCCAAGCTGAACATTACTCCCGCAACCGATGATAAACCTTTCTTCGATAAAAATATCGGCTTCTCAAATTTAACATTTGACGGAATAAAAGAAACATTTTCACAGGATGATAAGGCAATCCTTGCTTTAAAAGATAAGCCTGTTGCAGAAACTACTTTGCTTGCAATTTTAGTGCAGACAGTTTTAGTTTCGTTCGTGCTTATACTTTTACCGCTCAGAATTTTCAGCAAGAAGAAAGTAAACGTTAAAGATAAAAACATTCAGCCTGAAAAACCTTTCGACAGAAAATTTTTAATTTACTTTGCATGTCTTGGTTTTGGTTATATAATGCTTCAGATATGTATGATACAGAAATTTACGCTTCTGCTCGGGCAGCCTGTATTTACTCTACTTACAGTTGTATCCACAATGTTAGTTGCTTCGGGAATCGGAAGTTTTTATTCAACAAAATTATTCGCAAACAAAAAAACAATTTTCATAGTTATAGCAGTATATGCAGTTGCGCTGGGATTATTAAATCCCATTTTATTCAAAGCGTTTGCAAGCTATGACCTGTCAATCAGAATTATAATATCAGTAATACTTATTTTTCCATTAGGATTTTTTATGGGTATGCCATTTCCCACGGGCTTGGGATTGATAAACGATGAGCAGAAAAAATTTATTCCTCTTGCATGGGGAGTGAACGGTTTCTTTTCAGTCATAGGCACAGTATGCGCAATGATACTTGCCATGACTATCGGCTTTAAATTTGTGTTTATTCTATCGGGAATAATTTATCTTCTGGCAATGATGCTCATAAGCAAAAAGTTTAATAAGGAACATGAATTGAAAACGCTTTAAACCACACTACAATGAAAGATGCACAATATCACAAAAAGAACTTAGCAATAGTTGTCGGCGGCGGTCCTGCGCCGGGAATAAACGGAGTTATCCGTTCAGTTACTATTGAAGCAATTAATTCAGGACTTAATGTAATAGGAGTATACGACGGCTTCGAATGGCTTGCAAAAGGTGACCATACTCACGTAACAGAACTAAGAATAGATGATGTATCCCGCATTCACTTTTCAGGCGGAAGTATTTTAAGAACTTCCCGTGAAAATCCCGCGTCAAGCAAGGAAAAACTCGAAGCAACCATCAAGGCGCTCACACAATTATCAGTAGATTATTTAGTAACAATCGGCGGAGACGACACTGCAACAAGCGCATATAAAATTGACGAGCTTACAAAGGGACAAATAGAAGTTGCGCACGTTCCGAAAACAATCGATAACGATTTACCTCTTCCGGGAAACATGCCTACATTCGGATATCAGACTGCAAGACATCACGGAGTGAAAATTGTTCAGTCTTTAATGATGGATGCAGCTACAACGAAGCGCTGGTATTACGTTGTTACCATGGGAAGAAAAGCTGGTCACTTAGCTCTTGGTATCGGTAAAGCAGCAGGCGCTACACTTACTATCATAGGAGAAGAATTCAGAAATCAGGAAGTCAGCTTTAACACGATCTGTGATATACTTGAAGTCTCAATTATAAAAAGACTTGCTTCGGGACATCCGTACGGCGTTGCAATTCTGGCCGAAGGCATTATACATAAGATTGATTTGGAGGAATTGAAATCAAATCCCTATGTAAATCTTGAGCTGGATACACACGGCAACATAAGATTATCTGAAATAGATATCGGTAAAGTTACGAAAGAAGAAGTAAGGAGAAGACTAAAAGCCCGTGGCATCGATGCAACAATTGTAAATAAAGATATCGGTTATGAACTAAGATGCGCTGATCCGATTCCTTATGACTGTGAATACACTCAGGATTTAGGTTACGCAGCAGTCCGTTATTTATTATCCGGCAACAGCGGAGCAATTGTAACTGTTGATAAAGGACAGTTAATACCTATAAAATTCCATGATATCATAGGAGATAATAATAAAATCCAGACAAGGGAAGTTGATGTGGATTCTGACGGATATAAAGTTGCCAGAAAGTATATGATAAGAATGGAAAATAATGATTTCGAAGAAGTAAAAAATATTGCAAGACTGGCACTGATTGGAAACATGAAGACGGAAGAGTTCATAGATAAATTTCAGTATTTAACAAACGATCCACCAATAAAAGAACAGAAAGAAAATTGAAGATAGGAATTTTGACAAGCGGCGGTGACTGCCCGGGACTTAATGCAGTGATAAGAGCTATCGTGAGAAAAGCCTCATTGCATAACTATACTACGATGGGAATTTATAACGGGTGGAAAGGTCTCTTCGATGAACATTACAGAGAGCTTGATACAAAAGGAATTGCAGGAATTATAAACAGAGGCGGAACGATACTTGGGACGTCAAGATTTAATCCTTTCACTCAGCAGCATGGCAAAGAAACTCTGCTGCATAAAGTTGCTAAAGACGAATTTGATGCTCTCATCGCCATTGGCGGTGAGGGCTCAATGCATATCGCTCAGCAGGCATATGAGCTTGGTATAAATGTTATCGGAGTTCCGAAGACAATCGACAACGATATATCAGGAACAGATGTAACATTCGGCTTTGATACAGCAGTGACTGTTGCAACAGAAGCAATTGACAGACTACATACAACTGCAGAGTCGCATCACAGAATTATGATTCTTGAAGTAATGGGAAGGCATGCAGGATGGATTGCGCTGCACTCGGGAATTGCCGGCGGCGCAGATATTATTCTTCTGCCTGAATTCAAAATGTCTATCAATGAAGTAATTGAAATAATTATGAAACGTTACAGCCGCGGAAAATTATTTTCAATTATTGTCATTGCAGAAGGCGCAGATTATATAGCAGATGAAATGATTGCTATGGATAAAGAAAGATTAGGCAATATAAAATATGATGACTTCGGCAGAAAAAGATTAGGCGGTATAGGTAATCTTCTTGCAGAAGTTGTCGAAGAGAAAAGCGGATTTGAAACACGCGCAACAATCCTTGGCTATGTACAAAGAGGCGGAGTGCCAACTGCATACGACAGAATGCTTGGTACAAGACTTGGTATTCATGCAGTTGAAATGGTGACAGAAAAAAAATTCGGAAGAATGTCGGCGTTAAGAGGAAGCGAGATAGTTGATATTCCTATTGCTGATGCAATTAAAGTTTTAAAAACAGTCCCACCTGAATTATACGAAGAAGCAAAAGTCTTTTTTAATTAATTCTGCAATTAGTCCTTAAGTTCGTTTAAGTTCTTCAATTAAAATTAATTAATATTTCATATTCATTATTATTATATTACAGCGTTTGTTGTAAAATGAATTTTATTAGTTAGTTTTAATTTGAAAATTTAAGCACCTTTCATAATGAAAGAAACATTACCGGATAATGCTGACCAGCATCACTCAGGTCTACTCAGGCGTCTCGGCTTAACCACAGCCATATTAATAGTAATAAGTTCAATGATAGGTTCCGGCGTTTTTAAAAAAGCAGCGCCGATGTCTCTCGAGTTACACTCCAGCGGTCTAATATTGATTGCATGGCTCATCGCAGGTATAATCACTCTCTTCGGTTCAATTACTAATGCGGAAATTGCGGGACTCATTGCTGAGCCTGGGGGACAATATGTTTACTTCAAGCACATGTACGGAAAGTTTTTTGCGTTTATGTACGGATGGTCATGCTTTTCAGTTATTCAGACTGCTTCGATAGCTTCTATTGCGTATGTGTTTGCCGAGTCGGTTAACTCCGTAATTCCGTTATTCCATTTAAGTGATGTTGCGGAAAAGTTTACTCTGTTCGGGATTTTTAATCCGCTTGATAACTTCGGAGTAAAATTATTAACAATAGGCACGATTGTATTTTTAACAGGAGCAAATTATCTAGGAGTAATTTTCGGAGGTATCATCAATAATGTTTTCACAGTTCTCAAAGTTTTAGCAATCATTACAATTATAATTCTTGCTCTGACAATCAGCGGGGGAAGCGCATCAAATGTGCAGCCGATGTTTGCCGCTCCCGGAGCGACATACAATTCTTCACTCGGACTTTTCGGTGCTATGTTCGCAGCAATGCTTGGCGCATTCTGGGCATATGACGGTTGGAATAATATCGGATACCTCGGAGGAGAAATTAAAAATCCGAAGAGAACTATTCCGCTTTCATTATTTATCGGAGTGGGACTTGTAACAACAATCTACCTCCTCGTAAATTACGCTTACTTATATGTTCTTCCTTTGAATGAACTTCTCGGAATTGCCAATACAGAAAATACAATTGTAGCTGTAGAAGTTATGAGGAAATTCATGGGTAATAACGGAGCGTTATTTATTTCCGTTTTGATTATGGTCTCTACATTCGGAACGACTAACGGGACTATACTTGCTTCATCAAGAATTTATTTCGCAATGGCAAAGGATAATTTATTCTTTAAATCGGCTGCAAATGTACATCCTAAATTCAGGACTCCTTACACTTCATTATTGATGCAGGGATTGTGGTCAAGTCTGCTTGTTCTATCGGGAACATTCGACCAGCTTACAGATATGCTTATCTTTGCTTCATTTATTTTTTACGGCGCAGGCGCGCTGGGAGTATTTGTATTAAGAAAGAAAATGAAGGATGCGCACAGGCCGTTTAAAGCAGTCGGTTATCCCATAGTGCCGGCAGTATTTATTTTATTCTGCGCTACACTTGTGATAGTAACAATTATTCAGAATCCAAGAGATGCAGGTATCGGACTTGCTTTGGTATTAATAGGTATTCCATTTTTCAGAAACTGGAATAATAAAATAAAGAAAGAACTGCCGCCTGTAGATGTTATACCTTAGGTAATTTTTTTATTAATTAAATTGTGGAATATTAACCCCGTTATTCACGGCGGGGTTAATATTAAAGTATTATAGTCTATTCACTTCACCACCTTATACTTCTTTCCTTTTTTCACAATCTCATGTCCTTCTGCCTGCAGAGCTCTTTTGTGTGCTAAAATTCCTCCGGGATATTTTTCATTCAGTTCACCGGTTGATTTTATCGTGCGCCAGTAAGGAGTAATTTTTTTCTTTCCCCCTTTTCTCTCTTCTTCGGCAGCGTGAGATGCAATCCACGCGAATATTCCTGTCGTTATCGGGCAGGCAGTTTCTGTTGAGTGTTTCTCTGAAAGCTGTTTGCGTATATCATTTATCGTAATAACTTTTCCCTTCTTAACAGTTTTCATTACTGCATCTACTTCAATGGGCGCAGGGATTACCATTGTTTTGCCGCCCCATCTTTTTTCTGCCTCTGCATTTAAGTTAATTACTCGCGGTAAGTCCTTTGAATCGTTTAATTTTTCTTTCCAGGATTTCTTTGCTGCTCTTTTTAATGATTTTTTTAGTGATTTATTAGATGATTTTTCGGAGGTTTTCTTTTCTGTTTTCATTTTTTTTCTTCGTTTTACTTTTTCTTATTTCATTTCTCTTTTGTCATCATTAAATTAACTACACTGTTTCTAAATTATAATTCAAAAAATGAGTGAAGAAAAAAACGCCGAGTATATCTTAGGCGTTAATCTTAAAGAATTAAAACGTCTTGAATTCCAGAACGGAGTATGGCGCAATGTAACAACTGATTTTATTTCACGCAGTGGTGTGTCAAATGGCATGAAGTGTCTTGATGTTGGCTCAGGTCCGGGATTTGTCAGCATGGATTTACTAAACTACGTCGGTCCGGAAGGCGAAGTTACTGCATTAGAACCCTCAGAACTTTATCTAAACCATTTCAGAGATTACTGTTCAAAAAATTCAATCACAAATGTAAGGTTCATCAATTCAATTGTTGAAGAAGCCGAGCTTCCTGAAAATTATTATGATTTCATTTTTGCGCGTTGGGTTATTTCGTTCGTACCTGACCCGGAACTTTTTCTCTCGAAATTATACAAAGCATTGAAACCCGGCGGAGTCATCGCTTTGCAGGATTATAATTACGAAGGCATTACACGTCATCCGATGACGGAAGTATTTAAAGAAGTCCCCGAAGCAGTAAGAAAATACTGGCTTAAGGGCGGTGGTGACCCGTATATTGCTTTGAAAATCCCCGAACTTTATAAAAAAGTTGGTTTGAAATTGACTGATTACAAACCTACAGTTCTTGCAGGGGATAAGGAAAGCGCCGTTTTTGAATGGGCTCATAAGTTTTTCTCAGTACACTTTGATGTAATGGCAAAAATGGGAGCGATTTCATCGCGTGAAGCAGATGAAATGCTTCAGGACTGGCTGGAACATCGTTACGATTCTAACGCAATTTTCTACTCGCCGATAGTTGTTGATATGGCAGGAAGAAAATAAAACTAATCTTTATTTTGCAGAATGGGATTTTAAATTTTATGCATTTATTTTCCATTTAATTAAACCTTTAATTTAGCTATTTTTCCTAAATTTATTTTAAACATATTATTTACGAATTATGAAGATTTTCATAGATACAGCAAACCTAAATGAAATTAAAGAAGCAAACGACATGGGTTTGCTTGACGGTGTAACCACAAATCCATCTCTTGTAGCAAAAGAAGGGCATAAAGATTTTAAATCGATGCTTGAATCGATCTGTAAAATTGTAAACGGTGATATTTCCGCTGAAGTTGTTTCAACAGAATATGATGCAATTGTTAAAGAAGGAAGAGAGCTCGCAAAAATCCACCCGAATATTGTAGTTAAAGTCCCATTAATAAAAGAAGGTCTCAAAGCAGTCCGCACATTTGCTGATGAAGGTATCAGAACAAATGTAACGTTGTGCTTCTCGGCTTCGCAGGCAGTTCTTGCTGCCAAAGCAGGCGCATATATCATTAGTCCTTTCGTAGGAAGATTAGACGACATTTCACAAAACGGTATGGAACTGATCGCACAGATGGTAAATATTTACAGAAACTATGATTACCAAACAAAAATTCTTGTTGCATCAGTAAGACATCCGCTGCATTTTGTTGATTCATGCATGCTCGGTGCAGATATTGCAACAATGCCGTTCAAAGTTATCGAACAGCTTGCAAAACATCCTTTAACAGATATCGGGCTTTCAAATTTCCTTAAAGACTGGGATAAACTGAACGCAGCTAAATAAATTTATAATGAATTTAAATCAGGTCACAATTTCAGTAAATGATTTTGATGCCTCGTTTGAGTTTTATAAAAAATTAGGGTTAGTCCCGATAGTAAAGAGCGAACATTATGCAAGATTTGTTGCTGAAGGAAACGAAGCAACATTTTCTATTCACAAAAAAGATGAACACTTTTCAGGAACAGTAATTTATTTTGAGTGCGATAGTTCGGAAAAGTTAGATGAAAAAGTGAGTGAGTTAAAATCCAAAGGATTTGAATTCACTGATGAGCTTGAAAACAAGCAATGGCTATGGAGAGAGACACATTTAAAAGATCCTGACGGCAATGTTCTTTGTTTGTATTATGCGGGGGAAAATCGAGTCAATCCTCCCTGGAAATTAAAATAAAAATTAAATTCATAGATAATTGAAAAAAACCACGTTCAATAATATTCATAAGAAGCTTGGCGCAAAGCTTGTTGAGTTTGCAGGATATGAAATGCCGATTCAGTACGAAGGTATTATTGCAGAGCATAAGGCAGTGCGTGATTCAGTCGGAGTATTCGACGTATCACACATGGGTGAAGTTGAAGTAAGAGGTAAAGATGCATTTGCGTTTGTTCAGAAGTTAACTACCAATGATGTATCGAAACTTGAGAAAGGAAAAGTTCAGTATTCATCAATGTGTCTTGAGAACGGCGGAGTAATAGACGACCTGCTAGTTTATCACTGCGGAGATTATTTTATGCTCGTTATCAATGCATCTAATATTGAAAAAGATCTAGAGTGGATGTCGAAGAATACATTCGGAGATGTTGAGTTGAAAAATGTTTCCGATGAAGTTTCTCTTCTTGCAATACAGGGAAAGAACTCTTTACCAACACTGCAGAAATTAACAGATACAGATTTATCAAAGATAGAATATTATAATTTTGAATTCGGAAAGATTGCAGGAATCGACTGCATAATTTCTCACACAGGTTATACAGGTGAAAAAATCTGTTTTGAGATTTATTCAAAAACAGATATTCCGACATCGGAAAAATTATGGAATGAAATTTTCAAAGCCGGTGAAGAGTTTAATATAAAACCTATCGGCTTGGGCGCAAGAGATACACTCAGACTTGAATATGCGTTCAGATTATACGGAAACGATATGGATGAAAATTACAATCCGCTTGAAGCAGGACTTGGATGGATTACCAAACTTGATAAAGGCGAATTCAATGGACGCGAAGCTATGCAAAAATGCAAAGCCGAAGGACTGAAGAAAAAACTTGTAGGATTTATAGTTGATGACAGAATGGTTGCAAGGCACGGAGCAGAAGTTTATGCGGGCGATGAAAAAATCGGAGTTGTAACAAGCGGAAGCATGTCACCTATGCTTCAAAAAAATATCGGCCTCGCATATATAAATGAAGGCCATAACAAAATCGGAACCCCAATAGAAATATTAATACGCGATAAGAAAATAAAAGCAACTATCGTTAAGACACCATTTTTAAATTAATTAAAACAGAAAGTTCTTAGTACATGATAAATATAACCGTATATCTTACTCATTCACTGGTTACAGATGAGCTGACTTTAAAAGGTAAAAATGTAATTATAATAGATGCGCTTCGTGCAACTTCTACAATTCCCACTGCACTTGTAAACGGCGCGAAGGAAGTAATTCCTACTGAGAATGCAGCTACTGCAGTCCGTGTTGCAAAGGGTTCTGCCAACGCATTGTTATGCGGAGAGCGAGGCGGAAAAATAATTGAAGGATTTAATCTTGGCAATTCTCCTCTGGAATATACTCCTGAAGTTATAAAAGATAAATCGCTTGTGTTCTCCACAACAAACGGAACAGTTGCAATATCAAAAGCTAAGTATTCGAAGAACTGCATCATTGCAAGCTTTGTAAATCTTAAAGCAGTTGTAGAGTATCTGAAAGAACTTAATGAAGACTTCGTAATAATCTGCTCAGGCAAACTGAATAACTTCTGTATAGAAGATGCAGTCTGCGCAGGAATGATTGTAAATAAGCTTATCGATAAGCACGAAGAAAATTATTTTTTAAGCGACCCTGAAAACGCAGTTTTAACTTTAGCTAAATCATTTGCATATGAGAAGAGCAAAATCTCTTCAACGAAAGTTTTGAACATGATGAAGATTTCAGAGCATGGAAAATATTTAGTCGAGCTTGGATTTGAAAAAGATTTAGAATTCTGTTCTACCATAGACAGCATACCAAGTATTCCGATGCTTAAAGGCGGAATAATAAAATTAAAAGAACAGTTCGAAGGTGAATCAAACCAGAAAGCACAGATGAAAAAGCTTAGTCTGACTACCGATAAAGAGGAAGCCGGCACTGCAAAAGACGTCGCATAAAAAGTATTAAGAAGATATAAAGAACGGATAAAAGATAATCACTATGGCACGCACTGCGAAAATAAAAGCAAAAGAATCCCGACGCTCTAAAACTCAAAAAGAGGATTTTGAGATCTCTGCCGACGCTAAAAAGCAGATGCTGGGATTTTTATTAATTGTCCTCAGTATTTTACTTTTTCTTTCGCTTGTAACATTCTCACCAAAAGATTCCACATTAATAGATACATTCGAGTTCAGAAAATTATTTAACTTCAAAAGTCCCGAACAGTGCTTTAACTGGCTCGGCATCGGCGGAGCATATGTATCCGCTTTCTTCATAAAAGATTTCTTCGGTTATTATTCAATATTTATTCCTGTAATTTTATTTGCTCTCGGCTTTCCACTTCTATGGAAAAAGCCATTGGGAAGATATATTCAGTTCAGTATTTTTGCATTTTTTATGATGGTAATACTTGGTGTATCAACAGGATTATTAAAAATTTTAGCAGGAACAAATACAGGATTTTTACAATACGCCGGCGGAGCAGGTGATACATGGGCAACAATTTTTTATAAGATACTCGGAGGAGTAGGGGCATCAGTAGTATTTTTCTTTTTGTTCGTGCTTGATGCATTCTTAATGATTGACGGAAGCATTGTAAAAACTCTTGCCAGAATTAAATTATTATTCTTAAGATTTATTGAAAGCTTTAAGAAGCATGAAGAAGATCTGACAACTCAGCAGGAGACGAAAAACAATTTAAGAAAAGCTGCGGATGAAGATAAAATAAAATTGGGATTTATACCTGCGGAGCAGGACCCTATTAAAGCAGAGAAGGACAGAATAAAAAAATTACGAGGCGCAAAAACACTTCCGATTCAGGAAGTTGATTTAATTAAAGAGACTGAAATTAATCGCCCAAAAGAAATTGAGTCGGCATTTATAAATGTAGAAAGAGATCCGTTTGAAGTTATACCGAAAGATGAAATAATTGATACTAAGGATGATATTAAAGAAGAACCGAAACTTAAGCAAAGAGTAAAATCCGAAAGGCTTAAGAAAAAAGAAGCGCCTAATTTTGAAGATGCATTTGTAGGGACAGAGATAAATAAAGGTGATAAAACTGAAATAGATATAAATCCCGAGAACTCCAATGAGCTTGAAGGACTTATGGGAAAAGATGAAGATGATTTCGTTGAAGAAAAACTTGAAGGATATAAATTTCCGGGTATAGATTTACTAATAGAGCAGACGAAAGAAGAGCTTGAAGTTATTCCCGATGAAGAATTAACAGGCAACGGAAGATTATTACAGGAAAAATTGTTAAAGTTCGGAATTGAAATTGAAAAAGTTTTTGCAACTCCCGGACCGGTTGTAACATTATACGAACTTGTACCGGCAGCAGATGTAAAACTTTCAAAGATTGAATCCTTACAGGATGATATTGCCCTTGCTATGAAGGCCAAAGGAATAAGATTAATTATTCCTATTCCCGGCAAAGGAACCGTGGGTGTTGAAATCCCGAATCGCAAAGCGCAGATGGTAAGAATTAGAAGCTTAGTTTCTTCACAACGATATGCTTCCACTGAAAAGCTTCTGCCAATTGCTATGGGTAAAACTATCGATGGTGAAGTGTTCATTGATGACCTTGCGAAGATGCCTCACGTTTTAATTGCAGGAGCAACTGGTTCAGGTAAGTCAGTCGGTATTAACACAATTATTGCCAGCCTGATTTATAAAATGCATCCGTCCGACTTGAAGTTCGTAATGATTGACCCGAAGAAAATTGAACTTAACTTATATTCAAAATTAAAGAAACATTATCTTGCATCTTCAAGTGATATTAATGAAAGCATTGTTACTAGTCCCCAGAATGCAGTGAGCATTTTAAAAAGTCTTACAGTGGAAATGGATAACCGTTACGATAAACTTGCCAATGCAGGAGTAAGAAATATAGAAGCATATAATGCTAAGTACAAAGAAGGAAAGCTGACCAGCACAGAATTTATCCGTCACAAAAAAATGCCGTACATAGTAGTTATCATTGATGAGCTTGCCGATCTTATGATTACAGCTAAGAAAGATATTGAAGAGCCGATTGCACGTCTTGCGCAGATGGCAAGAGCAGTTGGTATTCACTTAGTCGTTGCGACACAAAGACCTTCGACTGACGTTATCACAGGTGTCATAAAAGCAAATTTCCCTGTGAGAATTGCATATCAGGTAGCTTCGCAGATTGACTCCCGTACCATTATGGATATGAAAGGCGCAGAGCAGTTACTGAGAAACGGCGACATGCTTTATATGTCATCTTCATCACAGAAACCGATAAGAATCCAGAATGCATTTATCTCCACTGAAGAGTGTGAGCTTATTGCAGAATTCGTCGATGCTCAGGTAGGATTTAAAAAACCTTATCTGCTTCCTTCACTTGTTGAACGAAGAACTTTCAACGGAGAAGATGAGGAGAGAGATGAGCTCTTTGAAGAAGCAGCAAGACTTGTAGTAAAGCTTGGGCAGTGTTCTACATCAACATTACAGAGAAGATTGAAACTTGGTTATGCCAGAGCAGCCCGTATAGTTGATCAGATGGAGCTTGCAGGAATTGTCGGCAGCGGCAACGGAGCTAAGGGCAGAGAGATACTTGTAGGAGAAGAGGATTTAGAAGGGATATTTTATTAGTCTTATATCACTAATAAAACATAGGACAAAACTTACGCCCCCTCGTAAGTTTTACAATAAATCTTTGAAAAAATAAGCATTTAAAACGAAGTTGTCGTATCTGCATTTGATTTATCATTAATTTACAATTCTTATTAGCTAAAAACTTTACACACCAGCTTCTTAGTTTAAATTCATCCCTTTATTAATCCTTAACAGTATTGTCATCTGACTCTAAGAAAAATTCTTTCAGTTATTCCATAATTACTTTTCCATTGAAAACGGAAATTATTTTGATAATATTGTTAGATTCATTACATCATAATTTTGGAAGGAGATTGCAATTTTTAAAAAATAAACCTAACAAAGCTATGAGAAGCAAAAAATTATTATTTCCGCTATTTCTTTTCCTTTCTTTAACTCTATTCAGTTTTAATTCTACAGAGAAGTTCGAATATCTTGCCGGCGGTAAAGTTATTAAACGCTTATCGGACGGAGCAAAATATCAGTCAGGTGTTGTCAACATCAAATTTAAAAGCGCTCAGTTTTCTTTCGGAGAAAAAAGATTTGGTATTGCAGGCATCGATAATATTTTATCATCTTACTCTGTAAACAAAGTTCTGCAAATGTTTCCTTTGAAACATGACTACAAAAAATGGACTATCGGAGATGACGACCTTGCGAGAATTTTCAGATTTACCTATGATAACTCAACTGATCCTGCAGAGCTATCTAAAATTCTTATGGAGAAAAACAGAGACATTATAGAGTGGGTTGAACCGGCTTACATCTATGACCCTGACTACACTCCGAACGACCCTACCTTAGCAGCTCAGTATCATATTTCAAAAATTAACGCAATCCAGGCATGGGATATTACTAAAGGTGATACAACCATGATAATCGGAATTGTTGATACAGGAAGTGATTTAGACCATCCCGATTTAGCTGCGAATATTTATCATAATCCCGGAGAGAATGGATTAGACGGACTAGGACATGACAAACGAACTAACGGAATTGATGACGACGGCAACGGTTATATTGATGACTGGCAGGGATGGGATGTGAGAATGGGAGATAACGACCCGAACGTTGTAATCGGTGGTGACGGCTCTCATGGCTCGCACGTATCAGGCTGCGCAGCACAGGTAACGGATAACGGAATAAACGGCGCAGGAGTCGGATTCAAGTGTAAGCTTCTTATAACAAAACACTGGGATGATAACTCAAACACAGGTCTGTGGGATACAGATAACGGGATTGTTTATGCATATCAGAACGGAGCAAAAGTAATCAACTGTTCATTCGGCTCTTCAACATTCAGCGCATTTTCACAAAACGTCTGTAACAATGCATGGAATGCAGGTGCTGTTATCTGCGGTTCAGCAGGTAACGGAGATGCAAACGGAGTCGGTCAGAACTGGGCAAGATATCCTGCATCATACGATAACGTAGTTTCAGTCGCTGCAACAACATCAGGTGACGTCAAAACAGGATTTTCAAATTTCCATACTACTGTAGATATCTCTGCTCCCGGGCAGGGAATAAACAGCACTTATTTCAATAATTCTTATTCTGCGTTAGACGGTACTTCCATGTCTTCGCCTATTACTGCCGGAACAACTGCATTAATAAGATGCGTTCATCCTGAATGGACACCTGCTCAGGTAGTGGACAGATTGAAATTAGGTGTAGACAGTATCTATAATTTAAATCCAACTTACGTCGGGCTTCTTGGCACAGGAAGAGTTAATGCTTTTAAGTGTGTTACAGAGAAACCGATTGTTACAATTTCATCTTTTGCTTCAAGTGATTCACTATACGGCAACAACGATAAGATTTATGATATTAATGAAAAAGTAACCGTTGTATTAAATTATAAGAACACATGGCTTGCAGGAAATAATGTATCACTGAGATTAACAACTACTGACCCTAATATAGAAATTACAAAAGATTCGGTTTTTGTGGGTAACCTTGCTGCATATGGTTCTTACGCTACATCGCTTGCAAATACTTTTGAAATAAAAGCAAAGCCGGGATGTCCGTTTGATAGAAATGTAACTTTCAAATTAGCTTACTCAAATACTGCTTACTCGGATAACTCCGCAAATACTTTTACAATAAAATTCAGAGAAGGAATTGCAGTACATAACTCCAATAATCTGACTTTATCAGTGACAAAAGATGGAGCTATTGGCAAAAAAGCACAGGCATACGGCAACGGATTATTTATAAATAACGGAAGCCTCAATCAGATTTTTGAAGCGGGACTTATGATAGGTACAGGCAATACAAAAGTCTCTGACGTCTGTAGAAAAGGAACTACACCTGCAAATGCATCGGATACAGATTTTGTTGCTACATCAACATATATAGTAAACAAGGTTGGTAACGACCAGTTCGGTTACGGTTCATTTAATGATGAAGGAGCGGGTGATAATAAAATAGGCGTAGAAGTAATTCAGAAAAGTTTTTCTTTTGCTGAGCCGAACAATGCTAATGCAGTTCTTTTCAGATACAAACTGAAGAATAACAGCGGAGCTCCTATATCAAATTTATATTTCGGAATTTATTCATTCTTCTCTCCTGATAATCTTTTAGGCGGTAACACAACAGGACTTGAGCAGGATTTGAAATTAGCTTATACATTTAACAGTCCGTCATCACCTTATCTTGGAATTGCATTGTTGACAGGTCAGACTTTAAGTTACAAACCGCTAAACGGAACAGATGTTATAAACGGATTTACAACTCAGGAGAAATGGGATGCTCTTTCAAACGGAATCAACACAACAACTCTGGGACCGGGGAATGTATGTTTTGTAATTTCTGCCGGTGCGCTTACCCTTGCTGCAGGTGATACAACAACAATAGGATTTGCTTTGGTGAAGGGCAGCAGTCTGGCTGATTTAAGGACAAACACTCAGAACGCGAAAGAAAAATTTTTTACATCTACAGATGTAAAAAATGTAAGCCAGATAATTCCATCAAAGTATGAATTGCTTCAGAATTATCCGAATCCTTTTAACCCGACTACTAAGATTAGATTTAATCTTACAAAATCAGATTTCGTTTCTCTGAAAGTGTTTGATATCACAGGAAAACAAGTTGCATCACTTGTAAACCAGATTTTACAGCCGGGAGAATTCGAGACTGAGTTTAACGGTGCGAACTTATCCAGCGGAGTATATTATTACAGATTAGAGTCGGCCGCTTTGGGAATTCAGACCAGGACGATGATGCTTATAAAATAAGATTAATAAATTTTAGCTTACGGAATATACAATTGTTCCGTAAGCTGATTTTTTCAAATAAAATTTTATACTTTAATTTAATAATACCACTTATTAGTTTAGGATTGATAATACTAAGTGAAAAAAATTACCCCAATCATATTATTAACCGCTCTGCTCTTTAATGTATCAGGATTCTTAATTGCATGTCATTATTTTCCTGTAGATGAAACCTCAGAGTTTACAAAAATATTTAAAACTGAAAACAGTTTAGAAAATATTATCATTGAAATAAACGAATCCGAAGACAATTCAAATAATGATTATTCTGATGTTCAGTTTCAGAATTTTTTATTCCATTCTAATAAACGGCAAAATTTAATTAAGCAGACAATTTGTCTGGCTTCAATAATAGATATTCCCCCTGTTTTACAATCTCAATGTATTTCACCTGACGGAGTTCCTCCAAAGAGCATAATCTAAGCTTAAAATTCCAAATTAAATTTTTTTTAAAAAAATCGAAAGGGATATTTTCTTTCGGTGACCAAATAGCATTTGACGGCTTAAAATTCCTCCAAATCAAATTAAAAAAATGATTTCATTATTTAATGTAAAACCATTGTTAACAGTTTTTGTTTCAGAACAGTCCGTTCGTTCTTATTCGGAAGATAAGGGGAGTACTGAAGCAGGAGAAAGTTCAGAAGAGCAGTATATAGTATCTGCTGAAGATACAGAGAACTACGGAAAGATTTACAAAAATATCAACAGGTCAACTAAGTAAAAAGATTTTTGTGAGCACGGGAAGGATTGCCGGATTTAGCCGGTTTTAAAACGGGAGTAGGGTACTGTCTCAATCAATACTGTGCTCACATATTTATTTACAGAAATTATTTTTTATCGAGGTTCGGCTGTTTAGTCATTCTCAGATAGGGTTTAATCACATCGAATCCGCCCGGGAATTTTGCGGCAAGCTCGGCAGGATCCTGAATAGCAGGAGCTATTACAACATCATCTCCGTGTTTCCAGTCAGCCGGCGTTGCAACACTGTGATATGCAGTAAGCTGAAGCGAATCAATAACTCTTAACAACTCAAGGAAATTTCTTCCTGTTGAGGCAGGATATGTAAAGATTAATTTTATTTTTTTATCCGGTCCGATAATAAAGACTGAACGCACAGTTGTTTTCTCGTTTGCTTCAGGGTGAATCATATCATAAAGAACAGCAACTTTTCTATCGGCATCTGCAAGGATAGGGAAGTTAACAGTCGTGTGTTGTGTTTCGTTTATATCGCTGACCCATTTTTTATGTGAATCAATATCATCTACACTGATTGCAATTACTTTAACATTCCGTTTATCAAATTCGGCTTTCATCTTTGCAAGAGTTCCTAGTTCAGTAGTGCATACGGGAGTGAAGTCTGCCGGGTGGGAGAATAAAACTCCCCAGCTGTCTCCTAAATATTTATGAAAGTGAATTTCACCTTCCGTACTGTTTTGGGTAAAATCGGGAGCTAAGTCCCCAAGCCTAAGTGACATTTGTTTTGATGTTAAATTTGAGAAATAGGTTTGAGACAAAATAACGGAAGTGAAATTAAATTGAAATGAGAGAGAAGTTGATATTCGAAAATACTTTAAAAACAAACAAATATTGAAAAGTTTTAAGGTATTTGAAAATAATAGTTTTACGAAATCTATTTTACAGAAAAATACTTACAATTTCTTTTTTATTACTTTTTTTTTAATTTATACTTTGTTAGATTTACCGCATACCTAATCAAGCAGTTGAAAAAGTTAATCGTTTTCATATTACTTTCCATTTTCTCATTCAATTTTGCAGGCTTTGCAGTCATGTTTTTTGTAGAGCAGCGCGTTATATATTTTGAGATGAATGAAAAGATTAAGGAAGAGCAAAACCTTGAAACGATTTCTTTAACTAAAGAAGAAGCTAAGCTCTATCTTATTGAAGACGAAGAAGAACTGAACATAAACGGAAAGATGTATGATATTGCGCGTCACGAAGATCACGGCGACAAGATTATTTTTTATTGTATTAACGATGAAAAAGAAGAACACCTTTTTGCAAAACTGGAATCATTCTTTGATTACAAAGCAAAGAATACAGACGGCAAAATGGAGCTTCAGCTTGTAAAATTTTTATCACTTGTAACACTTATTCCTGCAGCACAGCAGCACACCAAAACAGAAATATTACTTACTTCTATAAAAGATATCTCACAGAAATTCGCTTCAATAAAATTAACACCCGATACACTTCCTCCGCGGCAAGCCTAAACTTGTCTCACTTTCATTTTTAAAAAATTCGTTTTTGTAAAGTTTTAATTCTGCCAATGGCGGAGTACGCTTTTTATTGGTTCATTATGTCCTTGAAGAGTTTACATCTTATTTTCCCTGGCTTGGGCAAAAGTAAGGTTTTAATTCTTGAATGAGAAATTCATTGTGAATTTTTTTAAAGCACTAAACTAAACCAAAAACAAAAATCAAAAAATGAAAAGACAAACCCTACTTCTTTTTATTCTTATGGTATTTTCTGTATCTATTGTGAGAGCACAGGATTCAGATACTGCCAGATATCAAACCAATGAAATTGATGTCATTGGATTGATTAACGGTCTTAAGCCGATTGAAATTCCGCAATCAGTCGGAGTTTTAACAGGCAGAGACCTCAACAGATCTAACGGTATTCACTTAATGAACACAATTAATCTTATTCCCGGCGTAAGAATGGAAATGAGAACAACAACAGCAGGAACAAGAATTGTTATCCGCGGCTATGGTAACCAAACCAACTTCAATGGTATCGGATACAAGGCTTACTATAATGATATTCCTCTTACAGATGCTGACGGTTCAACAATTATGGATGACATCGACTTCACAACACTAGGAAGAATCGAAGTATTCAAAGGACCTTCATCAAGCGTTTACGGAACAGGTATCGGCGGCGTTGTAAAACTTACAACTGAAAAAGCCCCTTACGGAACTTCTGTAAAACAAATGGTTGAAGCAGGCAGATACGGTTTATTCAGAACCAATACTTCTGTAAGCATGGGCGGCGCTCATTCAAACTTATGGCTTAACTACGGCCATCAGCAGGAAGACGGTTTCAGAATTCACGGTAACTCAAACAAGAACTTTGTTACATTGAACGGAACATTGTATTCTGATAACAAACAAACAGTTTCTATTTTCGGTAACTATACATACTCATTTGATTATTTATCAGGTCAGGTAGATAGCAACGGTTTCTATGCTTACCCTGATACAGCTGAAGTACCATACTTAAGAAATGATGCTCACATTAATATTGAGAGCAGCATGTTAGGTCTTTCGCACGACTATAAATTCTCAAGTATTTTCTCAAACATGACAAGCATGTTTGCAGAAGGCTTTACATTAGATCAGCCTTTTGCAGCAGGTCTTAACAGAACCAGCAAACAAAAATTCGGCGGAAGAACAACATTCACACTTTCTCCGATGATGGGCGATGTTAAAACACGCTTTATGTTCGGTGGTGAGTACTTAAAGAATATCAGCTTTAATAAAGGTTATGCTCTTTCAAACAGTGTGCTTGGAGCAATGACTTCGGATGTAGAAGTAAGACCTGAGCAGTCAAATGTATTCTTACAGGCTGAGTTAGGTTTCTTATCAAACACATCGCTTACTTTAGGCGGCAGCTACAACATGATCAGATATGATATCGCTGACATGAGAGTTGCAACAGGATACATCAACAAAAGCGGAAGCAAAAAATTTGACGGAGTATTCACACCAAGAGTTGCTCTTAACCAGATTATTGCAAAGAACTACTCAGTATATGCAAGCTTCTCACAAGGATATTCAGCACCGGGAACAGGCGCAGTTGTAAATGCAATCGGTCAGGTAAATACAGCTCTTAATCCTGAAAAAGCAAACAGCTATGAAGTAGGTACAAAAGGAACAATGGCAAACGGAAGATTCTCTTACGAACTTGCAGGTTACATGATGGATGTTACAGATAAACTTGTAAGCCAGAACGTAGCAGCAACACAAACAACACCTGCTTACACAATTACAGTTAACGCAGGTAAAGTAAGATATCAGGGAATTGAATTAGGCCTTAATGCAGATATTACTCCTTCTAAGAGTTCATTATTCAGCTTAATCAGACCGTTCTTATCTTACACCTATACAAATGCATACAATGTTGATTTCAAATTAAATACTTCTGATACATCAGCAGCAGGTAATTTAAATGACAAAAAAGTATCAGGCATTGCACCTCATTTATTAAATGTAGGCCTTGATGTTGAAACTAAACCCGGAATTTACCTTAATGGTACATTTATGTTTGTTGATAAAATGCCTATCTCTTTTGATAATTTCAGAAATGCAGATTCATACAGCACTATTAATGCAAAATTAGGATTCAAGAAAAATTTAGGAAAGAACTACGTTCTTGACATTTTCGGTGGAGCAGATAATCTCACAAGCGCTAAATACAGCCAGATGATATTTATCAACTTAACACCGCAGAATGCATCAACAAAATATTTTAATCCTGCACCGCAAACACCAACATGGTACGGCGGAGCTTCTTTAAGATATATTTTTGGAAATTAATTTATAAACTATCAGGGCAGTTTTTATAAGCTGTCCTGAATTTAAAAAATATGAAAAAAACTCTTGGCATTTGTTTAATACTCTTAGTTACAGCTCTGATTACTTCTTGCGGCAGGTTCGCGAATAAAGAAAGCGCAACCACCAAAAACGGAAAAGAAAGAATAGTCTGCGTATCAAAACAGCTTACTGAATTTATGTTTGCAGTCGGCGCAGGTGATAAATTAGTCGGTGTGGATTTATCAAGCACGTATCCGCCCGAAGCGCAAAAATTAGTTACAGTCGGTTATCACAGAATGCTCAGTGCTGAAGGCATTATCTCGCTCAATCCTACCTTAGTAATTCATAACGGTGGTATTGCTCCGGAAAGTGTTATAACTCAGCTTGAGAAAGTTGGTATTCCGATGAAAGTTTATATGGGTACACCTAATATAGACAGCTGTAAAGTTTTAATGATGCAGATTGCAAGAGAATATAATAACGAAGCAAAAGGAATTGAGATGTGCAACAAGCTTGATGCCGATATGAAAACAGCGGCGGAAAATTTAAAAAAATATACGGATAGACCAAAGGTTTTAATTATACATTACGGAAGACAGATGAACAATTATTTTGTAATGGGTAACAGAGGAACTGCAAACGATATGCTAACATGGGCAGGCGGAGTGAATGCAGCTGATACATCCGGCTTCAGAAATTTAAGCGCGGAAGTAATTGTTAGAAGCCAGCCGGATGTAATACTTGCTACTGATTTCGGTTTCGACAGAACAGGCGGTGAGGAACATTTTGTTGAGCTTCCCGGAATAAATTTAACTCCGGCAGCGAAGAATCATAGAATTTACAGAATAGAAGAGCATGATTTAGTATATCTCGGACCAAGAACAGGTGAGAATGTTATAAAATATCAGGAACTGATTCACAAGAAATAAGATACGTATGATTTCAAAATATGTATTTGTAATAAGATGTAAGAAACACAAGAAAAGACTAAGAAGGAGAAAAGTCGCAAATTGATTTTCAAAAAAACAAGCTACGGCACAATTTATACTGTGCTTTCAATTATACTAGTTCTTTTAATAATAGTGTCTGCCAGAACAGGCGCCGTGAACATTCCATACGATCAGATATACGATTTCCTGTATGAAAAGATTTTCGGCGTTGAAATCCCCGGAGTCAATAAAATTACCGAAGGATTATTCTTTTACATCAGGCTGCCAAGAACTTTTATGTGCATCATTGTCGGTGCGGGGCTATCAGTCTCTGGTTCTTTAATGCAGTCGTTGTTCAGAAATCCTATCGTAGAACCCGGAATAATCGGAACATCAGCCGGCGCGGCATTCGGCGCTGCTTTTGTTTTTGTGTTCGGCAAAATGGATTTTTTAGGAAGAATGGCTTTCTTCGGAGATTTCTTTTTGCCTCTAGCGGCTTTCGCAGGAGCCTTCCTCGCAACAATGGTTGTGTACAGATTTTCCTCTTCATTTGGAAAAGTCAACATCACAACTATGATACTTGCAGGGATGGCAGTGAATGCAATGGCTGCAGGCGGAACAGGTTTTCTTGCTTACATTGCAAGGGACCCGCAGGCGCGTTCTATCACATTCTGGAATCTCGGAACATTTTCCGGAGCTGACTGGAAGTCTGTAACAATAGTTTTTGTTGTAACTTTGTTCAGTATTCTTTTTATCAGAAGATATGCAAAGCAGTTAAATGCAATGCAGCTTGGTGAAACTGAAGCAGGTTACCTGGGAGTAAATACAGAGAGAACAAAAATTATTCTTATTCTTGTGAATACCCTGATGGTTGCAATAGCAACTTCATTTGTAGGAGTAATTAGTTTTGTGGGATTAGTTGTTCCGCATTTACTCAGATTAATGAAGGGTTCTGATAACAGGTATTTGTTAACAGGCTCGGCATTGCTTGGAGGCATCTTAGTTGCACTGGCCGATATGCTGTGCAGAGTCATCATTGCTCCTGCGGAAATGCCGATTGGAATAATCACTGCATTCGTGGGAGCACCGTTTTTCTTGTGGCTGCTGAACAGAAACTTAAGGTCACCTAATAAAGGAGGTTTCTTTGCTTAAAGCTTCTGATGTTTCCTTTAATATAAAGGAAAAATATTTGGTGAATGATATAAATGTGAATTTCGGCGAAGGCCAGTTCACAGTTATCATGGGTCAGAACGGTGCAGGTAAATCGACACTGTTAAAAATTCTTGCAAACAGTCTGAAAAGCTCAACAGGTGATGTTGAATGGGATAATAAAAATATAAAAAGTTTTCATGCTTTAGAGCTTGCAAAGTTAAGAGCAGTTCTTTCGCAGCATTACGATATAACATTTCCGATTACTGTCGATGACATAGTTATCATGGGAAGATATCCTCATTTTAAAAATGTGCCGACACATGAAGATATAAAGATCTGCGACAGCGTAATGGAAATGCTGAACATAGAAAATTTAAAAGGGAGAGAATACGATACACTTTCGGGCGGTGAAGCGCAGAAAGTCCAGATGGCAAGAGTGCTTGCACAAATTTGGGAGAAAGAAACCAGCAAGATTTTATTTTTAGATGAGCCGGTTTCAAATCTTGATATGAAATTTCAACACTCTATACTGGGGATGGCAAAAAAAATATCAAGAGAAAATTGTATTGTAATTGCAGTGCTGCACGATATAAATCTTTCGATTAATTATGCCGACAGAATAATCTTTATGAAGGACGGTTTGATAAAATATATCTTAAATGATTTGAAAGATTTAACAGAAGAAATAATCTTTGATATTTTTAATGTTAAAGCTAAAATAATAAACAATCCGTTCACTGATAAACCATTAGTTATCTATGAAAACGATTGAAATTGAAAATACTAATTAATGATTTTAACTTGAGGAAACCTTAAATCAGATGGACGTGAAAAAAATTCTAACATTTCTGTTCATGTTACTTTTTGTAGTAGTTGTCAAAGCTCAGGACGACGACGAAAAAGAAGAACGTGAAATGGAAGCCAAAGACTCACTTGAGTTCAACATAAATACTGTAATGGTTACAGGTACCCGGACAAGTAAAAAAATTATCGATATCCCTTATGCTGTAGAGCGTGTGGATAAGAGCGAGTTCAAGTTCAACCGTAACGTAAGCATTAAAGATATTCTTGCTGACGTTCCCGGGTTGTTTCTTCAGAACCGTTACGGCAACCACGACGTGCGTGTATCTATCAGAGGATACGGCACGCGTTCAAACGCAGGTGTGCGCGGAATAAGAATTTTACAGGACGGAATACCTGAATCAGAACCTGACGGTTCGACAACAATCGATGCTATCGATTACAACTCTTTGGGCGGAGTTGAAATTGTAAAAGGAAATTCCTCTTCACTTTATACAAACGCTCCGGGCGGCGTTATAAATTTTATTTCGGATTTGAGCTATCCGTACAATCATGTTACTTCTATAAATCAGGTCGGTGAATTTGGATTAAGACAAAACGGTGTTAAGATAGGATTGCTGCAAAACAATTACAGATTTTTTCTTTCTTATAATTACAGAAACTATGACGGATACAGACCGCATAGCAATGAATACATAAATACAGTTAATTCTATTTTTGATGCTTATCCTGACAGCAAAACACAAATAGAAATACTCGGAAATTTTGTAAGAGGTATAATTAAATTACCAGGTTCATTGACATTAGCTGAATATAACGCCGATCCTCTTCAGGCAAGACCTTTAGCTGTTACGCAGGATTTCAGACGCGAAACACAAAAAGGAAGACTTGGAGTAAGATATAAAAAATTATTCGGTAAAAACGATAATCAGGAATTTGAAGTGACAGGTTTCGGCGCGATAAAAGATTATATAAATACAACTAATACACTTTACACTTTGATCAACAGATATGTTTTGGGAAGCACAGTGAGATATGTTAATAAATCAATGATAGCCGGCAGAGAAAATGAATTCTCAACAGGTCTGGATTATTTTTATCAGACAGGACCGACATCAGATTATGATAATGTCGGAGGTGTAAAGGGATTCTCTCTCTTAGCACAAAACACGGAAACATTAAATAACTTAGGTGTTTATTTTTCAAATCAGGTCAACGTTGTAAAAGGCAAAATGGATTTGTTATTAACGGGAAGATTTGACAGAATAATTTATGAAACAACTCCATTGCAATATCTTGGTTCAATTGATACAACAAAAATATATCAGCAATTTACACCGAAAATTGCACTGAATTATAAATTAACTCCGAACATTGCAATATATACTTCGTTCGGAACAGGTTATGATACACCGGCATTAAGCGAGCTTAACAACTATCCTTTCTCATCAAACGGCGGAAGGACAGTTTTAAATCCGGACTTGACTGCACAGAAATCTTTGAATTTTGAAATAGGAATTAAAGGGACTCTTCAAAATGAAAGAAGAGAGTTATTCAAGAAAACATATTTTACTGCAACATTGTATAACAGCAGAGTAGATGATGAAATCGTTCCTTTTGTATTAAGCGATAAGGTGTTTTTCAGAAATGCCGCTAAGACTAACAGAACAGGTGTTGAAATCGGATTGAAGAATGAACTTGTTGACGGACTGGAAGTTGTTTCAAATTACAATTATGCATTTTTCAAATACACAGATTATGTTGCGAGAATTTATGATATAAACGGAAATATAACAGATGAAAATTACGGAGGAAATATTTTACCTTCATTCCCGAGACACATTGTAAATCTTATTCTCAGCTACAAATACAGAGTGAATAAAAAAATAACAATACTTGCACAGGCAGACGGAGATTATATAGACAAAATGTTTGTGAACGATAAAAATTCTGAAGAGACGGGAAGTTATTCGTACTTTAATTCCTTGTTAGGGGTAACCGCTGAGTTTGATAAATTCAATTTATTATTCTCGTTGGGGTTAAATAATATCTTTGACAGACAGTATGTCGGTTTTGTAAATATAAACGACAGCAACGGAAGATATTATGAATTGGGGCAGCCAAGGAATTTTTATTCTGGACTTAACATAGAGTATAAATTCTAGAAGTACATTTATTAATTAAACCAATCCAATGAGGAAAAAACACCTTCTCCATTTGTTGTTCTTGTTTTTTGCCGCACCATTTCTTGAAGCGCAGGAAATTACGGTAAACGACAAATCCACTTTGCAGCCAATCGCAAAGGTTGTAATAACCAGTCCTTCAAGTAATGAGACGGTCTGGACAAACGAGCTTGGGCAGGCAAACATTAGTAAGTTCCAGGGAGCAGAAAAAATTTCATTCTTCAGCCCTGATTATGCAAGAACTACTTTCAGCTATGATGAAATCGTAAAGAAAAACTTTATGGTTTATCTGGCACAGAAAAGTTACTCAACAGATGAGATAGTAATTTCAGCCGATAAGTTCGGAGAGAATCTCACAGATATACCGCGTCAGATAGAAGTAGTGAACTCGCGGGAAATAGAATTTGAAAACAAACAAACAACAGCAAGGCTGCTGGAAAATACAGGCAATGTATTTGTGCAGATGAGTCAGCAGGGCGGTGGGAGTCCGGTGCTTCGCGGATTTGAAGCTAACAGAGTTTTAATTATGATTGACGGAATCAGATTAAATAATGCCATCTTCAGGGGTGGTCACTTGCAAAATGTGATACGGATAGACCAGAGCATGCTTTCCAGGATGGAAATCATGTACGGTGCCGGTTCTACATTATATGGAAGTGACGCACTTGGTGGAGTAATGAGCTTTTATACTAAGAGCCCATTATTCAGCGGAAGCGACAATAAAACTCTGTATAAAGTAAGCACAGGCAGCAGATTTTCATCCGTAAACAACGAAGCAACAAATCATCTTGATGTGAATATCGGATTGAAGAACGTTGCATTTTTAACAAGCTTATCCTACTCAAGCTTCGGCAATCTGATGCAGGGTAAGGAAGGTTTCGATGCTTTAAGAGAAGGCTGGAAAAGAAATTACACAGTCCAAAGAACAATGGCAGGAACAGATGTGATGATAAAAAATTCAAACGCATATCTGCAATCGCCTACGGGTTATTCTCAGTATGATATCATGCAGAAGATTTTAATAAAAGGAAGCGAAAGCGTTAGCCATTTATTTAATTTCCAGTATTCAAATACGAACGATATTCCAAGATACGACAGGCTGAATACTTTTAACGGCGCAGGTACAAACTATACAAATGCCGAATGGTATTACGGTCCTGAAAAGAGAATAATGGGTTCATATACTTTAGGGCTTAAATCAAATTCAGGAATGTTTGATAACTCAAATTTAATATTGTCATTCCAGAATGCAGGCGAGAGCAGACATAACAGAAGCTTTAACTCTTCTACTATAAAAAATCAGGTAGAAGATGTAAAAGTTTACTCTTTAAACTGGGATTTGAAAAAAGTTGTTAAGCAAACACACGATATAAGCTATGGTGTGGAGGCATCTTATAACAATGTTACTTCAACTGCAACCAGATACAACATCAATACTGCTGCAGAAACTCCTGCAGATACAAGATATCCTGTTGACGGAAGCAACATGACTTACATTTCAGGATATGTTGTTGATAACTGGAAGCTAAGCCCGCAGGTTTATATGAACATAGGAGCGAGAGTAAATTACGTAGGACTTAATGCTAACTTTACTGATACAACATTCTTTAAATTTCCGTTTAAAGAAGCAAAACAAAATAACATTGCTCCTACAGGAAATTTAGGTTTCACATTTAAGGTGCAGCCCGATTTCAAAATTTATGTTAACGGTTCAATGGGTTTTCGCGCTCCTAACATAGATGATGTTGCAAAAGTATTTGAATCGGTAAAAGGCAGCGGACAAACTTTAGGAAGAGTAATAGTTCCTAATGCCGACTTAAAACCGGAGACTACTATAAACGGAGAGCTTGGTCTTTCAAAAACATTCAATAATGCAGTGCAGGTTAATGCGACAGGATATTATACTTTATTGAATGATGCAATTGTTTCTGCTCCTTATACTTATAACGGAAGCAGCCAGATTATTTATGACGGAGTACTTGCAAATGTTTATGCTTATCAGAATGTTCAGAAAGCATATTTAGTCGGCGGTAATTTTTCTATCAATGCAGATTTCAGCGAAAACGTTTCTTTCATGAGTACAATAAATTATACTTATGCCAGAGTTAAAGCCGATACTGCAAATTATCCGCTGGACCATATTCCGCCAATGTTTGGTAAAACCGGTTTTGTATTTACATTTGATAAGTTCAAAGCAGATGTAAATGCAGTTTATAATTTTAAAAAGAAATTAGAAGATTACAGTCCCTCAGGTGAAGATAATTTAGCAGATGCTACAATAGAAGGAATGCCTGGCTGGATGACATTGAATTTGAGAACAGGATATCAGCTTACAAAAAGTCTGAATGTTCAGTTCGATCTGGAAAATATTTTAGATCAGAATTACAGGGTGTTTGCTTCGGGAATAAGTGCTCCGGGCAGGAACTTTATTTTCTCTTTGAAAGGTAACTTCTAAAAATTTTAGTAACGTGCTGTACTTTCGTTCTTTCTTATCACAACCAATCAACTCCTTCTGATTGAGGTTTAGTTTAATACTTATAAAAAAGCGCAGCACGCTTATTAATCTGACAAAAAAAATAAAAGTTTTAGTGTGTCGTTTCTTCGTTCTTTCTTATCAAATCAATCAACTCCTTCTGATTGAGGTTTAGTTTAATACATAAGGAGCGGCGCACTAATTATTTACTGACAATTTAAAAAGCGGGTAATAAACTTTTAGAATTTACATGCAATCTCCGAAACTTAGCAATAAATTATAAAAGTTATTCCCGCTCTTTAAAAACAAGAAAAAGCTGCGGACGTAAACGCCCCGTTCTTTCTTATTGTTCAATCTCCTTCCGATTGAAATTCAGTTTAAAATATTTTTACGGGTGACTTAAGAGCCAAACATGAAAATATTATTAATAACTGTGGTGAAGTTCGGTTTGAGCAAAATAATACTATATAAATTAAGATAAAACAAAAAAATTAAGTGCCGTTAGACGAAAAATAAAGACAAACTCTCCTTTCGATTAAATTTTTCAGCGGTTTTAACGGCACATTTATTTAAAATACGGATTTTCTCTCCTTCAAAGCGGAGTATGAACTTTATTTTTTAGCTGCTTTCAAATTGCTTGAATAGTTCATCTTTCGCTTTTTTTGTATATTATTATTATCCCTGCGAATTAAATATATTACTCTTATGTTATGATTAGGAGATTGCAAAGCATATGAAAACAAAAATTTTTTTGCTGATTATTTTATCGGCATTGTCTTACGGCTTTTTTAAGCAGAGTGGAACAGTTCAACAATCATATTATTCGGACGTAAATGTTGCACCAAATTTCAGGATTTTTCCGAGCGGAGTTTCTCAAACTGAACCTGAAATTGTCCCTCACCCTACAAATCCTAATATTCTTTTCGCCAGTTCATTTACACTTAATGGAGCATTCAGAAGTGAAGGTGTGTACGTTACTACCAATGGCGGTAATTCATGGTTTGGAAGTGATACATGTAAAGGTCAGTTAATACAAAATCATGCCGGTGATCCGGGTCCGATGATAGATAAAGATGGAAGATTTTACATGACTCATTTAGGGTCACAAAGTTTATTTGTCGGGCAGTTTGCACATTACTCAACAGATTTAGGTTTGACCTGGTCAAACCAGTATCCTATACAAACAGGCGACCAATACAAAGGCGATATCAGAAGTGATATTAGCCCCGCAAGTCCTTACTATGGCAAAACACATTACTCCTGGGTACCGATTATCTCGCCAATATCTGTTTACTATTCTTCAACAACAAACGGAGGAGTAAATTGGGCAGCGCCCAGGCAGATAAATAATCCCACTCAAAGAAATAATGGAGCAATGGTAAAAATGAATCGCAACGGTGACGTATATATTACATGGGCAGCTGTAAGCTCAATCTCTCCCTTTCCTGAAAATTATTTAGGACTTGCAAAATCTACTAACGGCGGAGCAAATTTTTCCGTCACAGAAAATATTTACAATGTGGGCGGAGTAAGCGGATTTCTACCTCAAAAAGGAAATATTCTGGTAAATGGTTTGCCTGATATTGATATAGATATGTCAACAGGACTGAGAAGCGGATGGATATATATAATTACAACTGAAAAAAATCTTTCTCCTGCAGGTTCAGATCTTGATGTGATTTTCAGAAGGTCTTCTGACGGAGGACAAACATGGTCTCCGAGAATAAGAGTTAATCAGGACCCTGTAAATAATGGTAAGATACAATTTTTCCCTGCAATGCGTGTTGATGATGGCGGCGGAATAAATATTATTTATTATGATGACAGAAGATGCGCAAGTGATTCAAGCGAAGTTTTTATGTCACGCTCTACAGATGGCGGAGATACATGGAAAGATTTTCCTATCAGTGACCACAGATTTAAACCTTCCCCCATTGCCGGCACCGGAGCAGGTTACATGGGAGATAATATTGGAATTACAAATTCAGGCAATTTCTTATGGGCTCTGTGGATGGATAATTCAACAGGTATTTATCAGGTATGGGCAACTAAATTAGATGTCACAACACTTGGCATTAATCAGATAAGTAATGTTATTCCCGATAAATTTAAGCTTGCGCAAAATTATCCGAACCCATTTAATCCGACTACAAATATTAAATTCAGCATTATGGAAAAAGGTGAAGTTAATATGAATGTATATAATACTGAAGGAAAGCTGATACAAACCCTAGTTAATAAAGTTTTACCTGCAGGTGAGTATGAATATACTTTTGATGCAGCAGCGTTAAACTCCGGAGTTTATTTTGTTACCATTCAGGCAAATGGTTTTACAGATTCTAAAAAAATGGTGTTAGTAAAATAAATGGATTTAAAAGAAATTAGTAAAGAAGAGTACTATGTAACTACAGATATATCTAAAATGGATTTTGAAGCAATCCACAATTGGATAACAAATTCATACTGGGCATTTGGAAGAACAAAAGAAGCGATGAAGAAAGTTATGGAAAATTCTTTGAACTTTGCATTGTTCTATAAATCTAAACAAGTGGGTTTTGCCAGAGTAGTTACAGATTACCATACATTTTCATATTTATGCGATGTAATAATAGATGAAGAATACAGAGGAAAAGGACTTGGAAAAATATTGATGAAAGAAGTAATGGAATATTCACCTTTAAAAACAATGAAGCGTTGGATGCTCTTCACAAAAGATGCACACGGTCTGTACAGACAGTTTGGCTTTGGAGAGAATGAAATGCCGGAGAGAACGATGATAAAGAAAAATTCCGAAGTGAGTTAGTTATTTTACCAGTACCATTTTTTTTGTTTCGGTAAAATTACTTTCTGTTTTTAAAGTATAATAATAAACGCCTGCAGGTATTTCAGCTGAGCTGAAATTTATTTTATGCTCACCCGGATTTATTACTCCGTTAATGAGTGTCTCAACTTCTTTTCCCAGCATATCATATATTTTTAAAGTAACAAATTCAGGTCTTTGTACTGTAAAAGAAATAATTGTTGACGGATTAAACGGATTGGGATAATTTTGTTTTAAATGAATGTTTGAAGGTATAGTTGTACCGGTGTTTTCTATCCCAACGTAATCGGTATTGAATTTTAGAATAGCTCCATGTTCACCAACCGCAATTCCGTTTCTGTTATTTGAAAATTTCACATCATAAATATATTCTCCGTTAGGAGTTTCCCATGCATTCCATGTGTTTCCGCTATTTCGAGTGTATAAAAAAGTATGCCCGAGGCTCAAAGCAATCCAGCCTTCGGAAGGAATACGGAATGACATTCCCAAAGCAATTCCGAATTGTTCAAACGAAGTATACACCCAGTTGATTCCTCCGTTTGTAGATTTTGCCATGCTGGCGCCATATTCAAAATCACCTCCGACTGCAATCACGTTATTATCATCAAAGAAATGAAGTGAGTATAACGGTTCAAAACCCACACCCTGTGCTGCCCAGTTCAGTCCGTTATTAGTCGTTCGCCATATTACACCCTGAATGTCATTCCAGCCCCCGCACGCTATAGATAGTTGGGAGTTACGTTTTATAAAAGATTTAATTGGGTAATCATAGAAAGTAGCAGAATCTATGTAGTCGTTTGTCCAGTTTAATCCTCCGTTTGTGGTGCGAAGAATGCCGACAGGATATCCGGTAAGCATACCATTTTGCGAATCAGTGAAAAATATTTTGCTGAAGGTTATTCCGGTATCGACTCTGTTAGTTTGCCAGTTAATTCCTCCGTTTGTTGTTTTTAAAATTATCGAACCGATAAAATCAGGATTAGTTAAACCAAACTCCCATGAAATTGCATATCCCGTATTGACATCTAAAAAATTAATATCAGAAATTCTGCTGAGGTATCCTGTATTTTGCATTGACCAGCTTAAACCTGCATCAGTACTGTGAAAAATTTTACCTGAGTCTGCCGCTATATAAAAATTAGTTGAATCTGTATAGGTAACAGCAAACAAATTCATGTTAGGATTAAAAGAAGAGCGAAGCCAGTAATTCTGCGCCTGCAATAAATTTCCCGCAATTAATAAAGCTAATATTATAAAAATTTTTTTCAAATCTGTACAGTATAAAATGACAGCTGCTTATTTACAAATTTAATGATTGAGATGTACGAAGTGTTCTTAGAGGTAACTATTTTACTAATATCATTTTTTTAGTTTGGTAAACCTTGTTATCAGTTTTCAAAGTATAGAAATAAATTCCTGCCGGAATCTCTGAGGCATCAAATCTTATCTTATGTTCTCCGGGACCGGTAACTCCTTCGACCAGTGTTTTTATTTCTTTCCCTATCATATCATAAATTTTCAGGCTTACATATTGGGGTTTATCTAATGAGAAAGAAATAATTGTTTCCGGATTAAACGGATTAGGATAGTTTTGTTTTAATTCAATTGAAGAAGGTAGTTTAGAAGTATTATTATCAATAGCAACTAAACTTGAATTGTAAATTAATATTGCTGCATGTTGTCCTACAGCTACACCATGTCTTTTAGAAGAAAAGTGTACATCTAAAATTGTTTCCAGATTCGGAGTAGGAATAGTTCTCCAGCCAAGCCCTCCATCAAAAGTATAAAGAAATTTCTGTCCGAGACCAAGCGCCATCCAACCGTCAGATTCAGTGCGGAAGGATAAATTCAATCCGATTCCAAATTCATTCAGAGGTGTATAATCCCAATTCGCTCCGGCATTGGTAGTTTTAACAAGACTTGCACCGTATTCAAAATCACCTCCGACAGCTATAAAGTTCTGGTTATCATAAAAGTGAAGTGCAAAAAGTGGTTCCGGAGCCACTCCCTGCGAAGTCCAGTTTACACCTGCATTGGTTGTGCGCCATATTACACCCGCTAAGTCTTGAAATCCGCCGCATGCAATTCCGAACTGTGTGCCTATTGTCTTTATATCCCATACAGGAAAACCATGAACAAAGGTGTTGGTATCAATATAGTCTTTTATCCAGTTACTGCCGCCGTTTGTTGTTCTTACAATTCCAACAGGTTCACCCAGTAAAAAACCAAACTGGGAATTTATGAAGGAAATTTTTCTATAAAAAATTGAATCATCACGTTTGTAATGAGAATCCCATGTTTGCCCTGCATCGGTTGTTTTCAAAATTATAGAGCCGTAAAAATTGGGGTCAACCAATCCATATTCCCATGCAATTGCAAATCCCGTATTAGCATTTATAAAATCAACATCGCGAATATCATTTGGTATGCCTGTATTAAGCACAGTCCAGTTTAGCCCGGCATTTGTACTTCGAAGGGCTCTGCCTGAATCACAAGCAACATAATAAGTTACGCTGTCTACACTGGTAACTTTATTTAATGTCATATCTGCATTGGGTATTACGGAAGGTATCCAATACTCCTGAGAAAAACATGAAGTGGAAATGGAAGTGAATACCAGAAATAATAATAATATGTAAAACCGTTTATTCAATAAAATGAAACGCTCCTTCTTTTTAAATGTATAACACTTTTAAATAAAAATTAATTCAAATTTTTATCTTAACTGTATATTACTACATATAGGTTAATAACACTTTTGAAAATACTATTTATTTTATATTTTTGTTGTGGATTTTTTTGTGAGCAGAAAGGAGCTATGCATTCATTCTAGTGATCAGAAATTAAAAGAACGCTTTATTATGCAGAATAGTATTAAATAAGATATTGTTATTGCGGTAAATATAAAAAAATGTTACAATAATGTTACTTTTTCAAAATCTTTATAATTATACTTTTTGATATCGGAGTATTGCTTTTTCGGGCAGTTTCTGAGTAAGGTATTATAGGGTTTGCTTCAGGAAAATAGGTCGCCACACATCTTTCTGTTATGTCGTATTCAACTATTCTGAAGTTTTCAACAAGTCGTTCTTTACCATAATATGTAGCAAGGTTTACAAGTTCATTATGATGCAGTCCGGCATTTTTTATATCTGTCTTATTCATCAGGATAACACGTCTTGTATTTAATATTCCTCTGTAGCGGTCATCCATTCCGTAAATTGTTGTATTGAACTGGTCATGGCTCCGGATAGTCATCATCAGGTATTCAGCATCTGCAAGATTTAACAGCGGAATTTCTGAAATTGTAAAAATTGCCTTGCCTGTGAGTGTATTAAAATTTCCGTCACGAGCTGAGTTAGGAAGATAAAATCCTCCGTTGATTCGTACACGTGAATTATAATTTTCAAATCCCGGAATTACTTTTTCAATTTCGTTTCTTATGTTATCGTAATCTACAAGCATCTTATCCCAGTCAATTTTAGTTTTGTTTTTTAAAGCTGACTTTGCAAGCCGGCACACAATTTCAGGCTCGCTCAGTAATTTATTGGAGACAGGTTTTAATGTACCTTTTGACTGATGTACTATTCCCATTGAGTTCTCAACAGATACAAATTGTTCTTTTCCATTTTTAAAATCTGAATCAGTTCTGGCAAGACACGGTAGTATTAGTGATTCTTCACCTGTAAAAAAATGAGTGCGGTTCAATTTAGTTGCGACACTTACTGTCAGCTCACAATTTTCTAATCCTTCACCTGTATAATTTGTATCGGGAGTAGCTGATAAAAAATTTCCTCCCATTGCAAAAAAAACTTTTGCTTTGCCTTTATGCATAGCCTTCATTGCGTCAACGGTATCATATCCATGATCATAAGGAGGGTTAAAGCCGTAAACATTTTTCAGCTTATCAAGAAAATTATGATTCGGCTTTTCATAAATTCCCATTGTTCTATCACCCTGAACATTGCTGTGTCCGCGGACAGGACAGGCACCTGCGCCGGGTTTTCCTATACTGCCTTTGAGAAGTAAAAGATTTACAATTTCAGAAATGTTATCTACAGCATTTTTATGCTGTGTTAATCCCATTGCCCAGCAATAAATTATTTTTTCAGATTTAATAATTAAATCAGCGGCTTGCTGAATTTCTCTTATGGAAATTCCGCAATTTTCTGAAAGCGAATTCAGATTTTGTTCTTTTAAATCCTTTATAAAATTATCAAACCCATGCGTATTTTTCTTAATGAATTCTGAATCAAAAATTTTTCCGGGATTTTTTTCTTCCGCCTGCAACAATAAAAACATAATTGCTTTCAGAAGCGGAACGTCGCCGTTTATTCTGACCTGCAGGTATAAATCAGTAAGTCTCGATGCAATACCGAAAACACCTTTTACGCTTTGCGGGTCATCGAAGCCTATAAGTCCGGCTTCCTTCAGTGGATTAATTGAAATTATTTTTGCGCCGTTAGCTTTTGCTTTCTGCAAAGCCTTCATCATTCGCGGATGATTCGTTCCGGGGTTTTGACCGGCAATTATAATTAAATCTGTATTATAAAAATCTTCAAGTTTAACTGTACCTTTACCAACGCCAATGGTTTCGGTCAATGCTACTCCGCTGGATTCGTGGCACATGTTTGAGCAGTCAGGCAGATTATTCGTTCCGTACTCTCTTACAAAAAGTTGATATAAAAATGCAGCTTCATTGCTTGTCCTGCCCGATGTATAAAATATTGCTTCATTGGGAGAATGGAGAGATTGAAGTTTATTACCTATTATGGTAAATGCAGCATCCCATGAAACTTCTTCGTAATGGTCGCTGCCTGACTTTTTATAAACAGGCTGCGCTATACGTCCTAGTTTCCCTAAATAATATTCATCCTTATTTTTTAGTTCTGAAATTCTGTTGTTCTTAAAAAAATCTGCATTAACAATTTTAGATGTTGCCTCTTCTGCAATTGCTTTTGCGCCGTTCTCGCAATATTCTCCCAGAGAAGAACGTTCGGGATCGGGGTCAGGCCATGCGCAGCCCGGGCAATCAGGTCCGTTGAACTGGTTAAGCTGAAACATAACTTTACTTGCTCTGAAAGGACTTAACTCTCTAAGCAGATGTTTAGACGCCGAAACAACTGAAGGAATTCCGCCTGCTTTTACTTTCGGCTTTGTAATTTTATGTTCTGTATTTTTGGTTTCTTTATTCTTCATTAAGCTTAATCCGTTCAGGATAAGAGTATATATTAAATCTGTTATCTCTTAAAAATCCGATAAGAGTGATATTATTTTCTTTTGCTAAATCAATTGCAAGACTCGATGGCGCACCGACAGCACAGACAACCGGAATTCCTATCATCAAAGCTTTCTGAATAAGCTCAAAACTAGCGCGTCCGCTTAATAATAAAATATTATTTGATAGCGCAAGCAAATTATTTTGTAAAGCGTAGCCGGCAAGTTTATCAAGTGCGTTGTGTCTGCCGACATCTTCTTTCAGCGCAATGAAGTTTCCGTTTAAATCGAATAACCCGCTTGCATGAAGACCGCCTGTAGAATCAAAAATACTCTGATGTTTTCGTAAAATCTCAGGCAGCTTTAAAATAGTATCTTTAGAAATAACATTTTTTGAAATTTCTATTTTGTATTTAGAATTTGTCCTGACTGAATCAATTGAGCTTTTGCCGCAAATACCGCAGCTTGAAGTCATATAAAAATTTCTATCGGAAGATTTGAGATTAATCTGAGCATTTTCTTCTATATGGACTGTAACTGTATTCATTCCTTTTGAGAACGACTTAACACAATTATCTTTAATAATTCCTTCAGTGAATAAAAATCCTGCAGCTAGTTCTTCATCGTTTCCGGGAGTTCTCATGGTAATTGAGATAACTTTTTTTTCTGCACAATTTACAATAGAAATTTCCAAAGGTTCTTCAATTGCAGCTGTATCATCAGCTTCGTTAGTAATTCCGTTTTGAACTTTTAATATTTTATAATTCCCGTTACTCATCTTTATCAATTAACTCATTTTGTAATGGAATATATTTGCAGTCATGTTCTTTAAGAAATTTTATAATTGAGTATCTGCCTGAATTATATTTTTCAAGTAAAATATGATTTGATTTGCTTTCAAAAATTACCATCGAAGGTTCAGGAAAATCTTCTTTAATAAAACACGTAGCGAATTTATTCGCATCTCTTCCATCAATAAGAATTTTAAGCAATGTCTCATCAATATTAATTAAATCGCAATAAATTGTAATGAAGTTTTCATTGGGGAATTGTTTAATCGCAGAGATTAATCCTGTCAGCGGTCCCTGGTTTTCACTGCTTTCATCATCATAAATAATTTCGAAATTTCCTTTGGGAAAGGGAGCTTGTTCTTTGTTACGTGAGATTAAAATTTTACTACAAAAAGGTGAGAGTAAATCTGCCAGATAAAATATATGAGGTTTTCCGGTGTAATTAATAAGCGCTTTATCTTTTCCCATTCTTTGGCTTTTACCTCCGGCGAGAATGAGAGCAGTAAGTTCATTGCTCATATTTATTTTTCATATAAACAAAAAGAGCGAAACAAGTTCGCTCTTCTATATTAATTAATTTTCAATTTTGATTACAAGCTTACATATGCATCTAAACCGTGCTTGCCGCCTTCGCGTCCGAATCCGCTTTCTTTATATCCGCCGAACGGAGATGCAGGATTAAATTTATTAAATGTATTTGCCCATACAACACCGGCTCTCAGTTTGCTTAATACATTAAAAACTTTTGAGCCTTTATCTGTCCATACACCTGCTGATAAACCGTAGAAAGTATTGTTAGCTTTTTCTATAGCTTCAGCGGGAGTTCTGAATGTTAATATAGATAATACCGGTCCGAAGATTTCTTCATTTGCAATTCTGTTGGACTGAGCAACATCAGTAAAGAATGTAGGTTTGAACCAGTATCCTTTAGATGGAAGTGTGCACTCAGGCTGATACATGGTAGCGCCTTCTTCTATTCCTGAGTTTACCATTTCGTTAATTCTATCTAACTGCATTCTTGAATTGATTGCGCCGATATCAGTATTTTTATCGAGCGGTTCACCGACTCTCAAGTTTCTCATTCTGTGTTTCAATTTTCTGATAACAATATCTTTAATACTTTCCTGTACAAGAAGTCTTGAGCCCGCGCAGCATACATGTCCCTGATTAAAATAAATTCCGTTTATAATTCCTTCTATAGCGGCATCGATAGGTGCATCTTCAAAAATTATATTTGCAGCTTTACCGCCGAGTTCCAATGTCAATTTTTTATCTGTTCCTGCTGCTGAACGCATTATAATTTTACCAACTTCAGTTGAGCCTGTGAATGCTATCTTCTTTACCTTCGGATGATTAACAATCCATGCGCCGGTTTCACCTGCGCCTGAAATAATATTCACAACGCCATCCGGTACTCCTGCTTCCTGAATTACTTCAGCAAGTTTATATAATGTAAGGGGAGTAGTCTCTGCTGATTTTATCACAACTGTATTTCCGCATGCAAGCGCCGGAGCGATTTTCCATGCAGCCATTAATAACGGAAAATTCCAAGGAATGATTTGCCCTACAACTCCGATAGGTTTCGGGTTTTGTCCGGGGAAAGCATACTTTAGTTTATCCGCCCATCCGGCATAATAAAAGAAGTGAGCGATAGCTAAAGGAATATCAACAGCCTTTGATTCGCGAATCGGCTTGCCGCCGTCCATTGATTCTATAACTGAAAACTCTCTTGCTTTTTCCTGTAAAATTCTTGCAATCCTGAAAATATATTTCGAACGTTCCTTGCCTGAAATTTTGCTCCACTCACCGTTGAAAGCCTTTTCAGCAGCGTTAATTGCTTTATCAACATCTTTCTTTTCAGCTGAAGCAACTTTAGCAATTATTTCTTCCGTTGCAGGATTTATAGTATTAAAATATTTAGCAGTCTTTTGCCATTTACCGTCTATGAAAAGATCATATTTCGGTTTTAGCTTTATATGTGACGGGTCTTCGATTGATTTGGAGTAATTCCATTTCGGAGCAACGTTATTTCCTTTGACGGTAATCTCTTTGCTTTGAACCTTCTTAGCTTTCGCGGGTAATTTTGAACTCATTTTCAAATTTTAAATTCTTTTTAATCTTTGTAATAATTTACTCTACAGATTTTCCTTCGGACTCAACAAACTTTTTAATCGCTTCTATGTTAGCCAATATCATTTTTGCTTTTCCTAATCCGAATGAGAATGGGAATTTTTCTCCCGGGTTTAAGCAAATTAAAGCATTTCCTTTGTACTCTGTTAGTTCCGGCATGGTAGTATTATTTAATTTTTAATCGATTGTGAAATAATCAGCTCCCTGATAGAAGCCTGTTTTTTGTTTTCTAAGCTGCATTAATAAATCGTTCAATAATGTGCTTGCGCCTATTCTGAACATTTTATTATTAAGCCAGTCAGGTCCGAGTGTTTCGTTTACTAACACTAAGTAAGCGATAGCATCTTTAGCAGTTTTAATTCCGCCTGCAGGTTTCATTCCAATTTTTATTCCGGTCTCAAAATAATAATCGCGGATTGCCTCAAGCATTACAAGTGTTACAGGCAGTGTTGCAGCGGGCTGAACTTTTCCTGTAGATGTTTTTATAAAATCGGCTCCGGCCATCATCGCTAAAATACTTGCGCGTCTTACATTATCGTATGTTTCAAGTTCGCCTGTTTCAAGGATAACTTTTAAATGCACGTCAACTTTTTTGCCGAGCTTCTCGCTCATATATTTTGATTCCTGTACACAGACTTGCTTAATCTCTTTTATTTCATCGAATACCAATTGATATTCACCCGATAAAAATTCTCCTCTGGAAATAACCATATCAATTTCATCGGCGCCATCTCTTATGCAATCTACTACATCCTGAACTCTTAAGTCCATAGAAAATTGACCGGAAGGGAATGCAGTTGCAACTGATGCAACGTGAACACCCGAATCGCCGACAGCTTTCACAGCTGTTTTAATCATATTAGGGTAAACGCAGACAGCACCACAACTTGGAATTGTATAATCTCCGGGCATTGGTCTTATTGCTTTCTGGCACATTGCAAGAACTTTGCCTTCAGTATCTTTACCTTCGAGAGTTGTGAGGTCTATCATGGATATAGCAGTATTCAAAGCCCATATTTTACTTTCGGTTTTAATGCTTCTTCCTGCAAGCATAGCTGCGCGTTCCTTCGTACCTATTTCATCGACGGGCAATAGAAAATTGCTTAAAAAATTCTCTTTAAACTTCATGTTCTGTAATTGTATTGATTTATTGAAACATAACGAATATTAAAAGAGATTAAAATAGACTAAAATATATCTAAAAAAAAATATATTTTGATATTTCAATTAAACTAATAATGTCCGGAACTAATTCACCTCAAGTAAGAAAACTAACAGTAGAACAGTTTTTTGCAATAAGATCCATTTCAGGATTCTCTCTATCCGAAAAAAATAACGAAGTATTCTACATAACAAACACAACAGGCATCCCGCAGATTTGGGTAACTTCATTAAAGGGCGGCGTTACCAAACAGATTTCAATCTGGCCTGAGGCAGTAAGAGAGGTACATCACAATCCAAAAACACGCGATTTAATTTTTGTCAGCGATAACAACGGAGACGAACAGACACAGATTTATTCAATGCCGGATACAGGCGGTGAAGTAAATTATCTTTCAGAAGGATTTGAAAATTCGCAGACAATATTTATTTCCTATAATAAAAAAGGAAATAAGATCTTATTTGCATCCAATAAAAGACTACAGTATAATTTCGATAGCTACATTAAAGATTTAAAGACAGGCGAAAATATTTTAGTAAAAGCTTTTGATGATGAGTATCCTACACATGCTTCAGAGTGGAGCAGCAACGAAAGATATATAATCTTTGAAAAAGTTTACGGCAATATGAACAAAGACCTTCTTTTGTATGATTCAAAAGACGGCTCTTTAAAAAATATTACCGAACATGATATAAACGAAAATATTTTTTACAGCAATATTCACTTTGATAAAAATGATAAGGGCTTCTATTATTTAACAGATGAAGGAAGAGAATTTAAAGGAATAAAATACTACGATATAAAATCAGGAAAGTCCGAATGGATTGTTACCGAAAACTGGGATATCGTTACTTATAATTTTTCCAAAGATTTTAAGAATATGAGCTGGGTTATAAATGAGAACGGCAGCCATATTCCGAGAATAAAAAACCTGAAATCAGGAAAAATAAAAAAACTTAAACTGAAGAAAGAAACATATTCAGGGATGTGTTTCTCTGATGACGGAAAGAAACTCGTGTATATGTGCAATAGTCCTTTAGTTCCCACTGAAATTTTTGTTTATGATCTGCAAAAAGATAAGAAGCATGCAATAACAGATTCCTTAATAGGAAATATAAGTGAAGATGCATTTACACAGCCTAAAGATATTTTTTATAAAAGTTTTGACGGACTTAATATTCACGGGTTACTTTATGTACCGAAAGGTTTAAAGAAAGACGGAACAAATCCTGCAATTCTTTGGCCTCATGGCGGACCCGAAGCATCTGAAATGCATAACTTCAATAAATATCTTCAGGTATTTACTAATGCAGGTTATGTTGTTATTGCTCCTAACTTCAGAGGTAGTGTAGGTTACGGTAAAACATTCCAGCAAATGATTTACAAAGACTGGGGCGGCGCTGAATTACAAGACGTGTTGGGCGCAGTTGATTACTTAAAAGGAACAGGCTATGCAGATCCTAAAAAAATTGCAGTAGTTGGCGGAAGTTTCGGCGGATTTATGACTCTCACATGCGTAACTAAGGCGCCTGATCTATGGAAGTGTGCTATAGATATTTTCGGTCCTTCAAATTTGTTTACGTTTTTAAAATCAGTGCCTGAGCACTGGAAGCAGGGAACAGATATTCTCGTTGGTAATGCAGAAAGAGATAAAGCAATGCTTACAGAAAGAAGCCCGATCAACTTCGTTGATAATATAAAATGTCCATTGCTTGTTATTCAGGGAAAATATGATCCGAGAGTTGTTGAAGATGAGTCTGTTCAGATTGTCGAAAAATTGAAATCAGTAAACAAGCCTGTTGAGTATATGCTTTTAGAAGATGAAGGTCACGGATTTTCAAAAGTATCTAATCAGATAAAAGTTTTTAAACTGATGTTGAATTTCCTCGATAAATATTTAAAATAAAGTTATCTTTACCAAACTCCTATTGAAAATGAGAGATATAAAATCGTATTTTTCTCTAATACTTTTTATCATAGTAATTGCAATATCACAGACCTTCAACGGATGCGTTCCGTTTGATGAAGGCGCAAGTGATGACCCGTGCGTACTTTGTGAGCAGCAGAAGAAACAGTATGTTCCACCGACAACGTATGTTCCTCCAACGTACACACCGCCAACTACCAATAATCCTCCTCCTGTAAATTATACTCCGATTAATACAGTAATTCAAATCGGCGCATTTGTAAACAAAACTTATGCAGATAATTTTATCGCGAAGGCAAGAAATGATTTGCAGGGATACTTCATCGATATGAAATGGAATAAAAAGGGGTTTTATCAGATAGTGACAGGTGAATATAATAACTTAGGAAAAGCTGAACAGGATCTGGCATATGTTAAGTCTAAAGGTTACGGCGACGCGTTTATTAAAGAAACTAAATACTTACAATAAAATTTTTGAAAATAATTTTATAAATTAATATATAAACCCTTTTGATTATTTATCAAAAGGGTTTTTTTGTAGGCAGTTTGTAATGAGTTTTAATCATTCGGCTTTTTTTTTAATTTGAGATACCTCCTATCTCAAATTGCACATAATACACTACATTTATATTGAAAGACGGTAAATTAATTTTAGAGAACGGCGAAATCTTCGATGGAAAAATTTTCGGATATGATTCCGAAACTTCAGGCGAAGTTGTCTTCAATACATCCCTTTGCGGCTACCAGGAAATTTTAACTGACCCATCATATTACGGACAAATTGTAATTATGACATATCCGCTTATCGGAAACTACGGAACGAACGATGATGATAAAGAGTCAGGTAAAGTCCAGGCTAAAGGATTAATAGTCGGAAGTTATGAAGATGACTGGAGTAACTTTGAAGGAATGGAATCTCTGAAAAGTTATCTTAAGAATAATAAAGTTACGGCCATAACAGGAATAGATACACGAGCACTTACAAAAATGGTGCGCGACCAGGGTTCTATGCGCGGTTTAATTACGAGTGCAAAAATTTCAGATAAGAAGTTATTAGAAAAAGTTTTGCAGGTACCTCAAATGAGCGGAGCAAACCTTGTCGATTATGTTACCACTGAAAAAAATTATATAGTTAGGGCAGATAATCCGAAATATAAAATTGCAGTTTATGATTTTGGCATAAAGCAGAATATTTTAAAAGAGTTTTTGAATTTTGATGTTGAGCTGAAAGTGTTCAATGCCAAAACAGAACATAAAGAAGTTTTGGATTACAAACCTGACGGAATATTTTTCTCCAACGGTCCGGGCGACCCTGCAGCAGTCACTTATGGAATTGAGAATGCAAAAAAGTTGGTTCCTTCCGGGGTTCCGGTATTCGGAATTTGCCTGGGGCATCAGTTAATTTCTCTTGCTCTCGGAGGAGAAACATATAAATTAAAGTTCGGACATCGCGGCGGAAATCACCCTGTAAAGAATCACGAAATAAATAAAATTGAAATTACTTCGCAAAATCACGGCTTTGCAGTGAACGAAAAATCTTTCCAAAATGATGATATAATTATTACTCATACAAATTTATATGACGGAACTAATGAAGGCATAAGACATAAAAAATATCCTGTGATGTGCGTGCAGTATCATCCTGAAGCATCACCGGGCCCCAATGACAGCAAATATTTATTTACAGAATTTATGAAAACAGTTTCAAAAAATTAGAAATGGAAAACTATAAAGTAATAGACGGCAAAGAAATCTCAAATCAGATTCTTGAAGAAGTAAAAGCAGAAACAAAAGTCCTTAAAGATTCTTATAATACAATTCCGGGACTTGCATTTATAATAGTGGGAGAAAATCCGGCATCAAAAGTTTATGTAAGCAGTAAAGCAAAGGCATGTGAGAAGGTAGGATTTTATTCTGTTACGGAAGAGCTTCCGGAAGATGTATCAGAATCAGAACTGCTTGAACTTATTGACAGATTTAACAACGATAAATTAATTCACGGAATACTAGTTCAGCTTCCGCTACCAAAACACATTGATGAACAGAAAGTAATTGAATCGATTGATTATAAAAAAGATGTGGATGGTTTTCATCCGCAGAACATCGGCAGACTTGTAATAGGTACTGATTGTTTTATTCCGTGCACACCTTACGGAATTACAGAGTTACTCAGAAGAACGAATACCGAAACAAGCGGTAAAAATGTTGTAGTGCTGGGAAGAAGCAATATAGTCGGCAAACCAATTACTAACTTAATGGTGCAGAAGGAATTTAATTCAACAGTTACAATCTGCCATAGCGCAACAAAAAATCTGAATGAGATAACTGCTTCAGCAGATATTTTAATCGCTGCCATAGGCAAAGCTGACTTTGTAAAAAAAGATATGATAAAAGAAGGCGTTGTTATTATTGATGTAGGTATTAACAGAGTAGAGGATTCCACCAAAAAATCCGGTTCAAAAATAACAGGAGACGTTGATTACAATGACTGCTTTGATAAGTGCTCTAAGATAACTCCGGTACCCGGGGGAGTAGGACCAATGACTATTGCTATGCTTATGAAAAACACACTTAAATCTGCAAACAATACACTAAAATGAACTCCAATTATTTTGAAATAACAATTCCGTTTAACTCTGAAAACTATGATAACATTCAGAGCGCACTATATCAGGCGGATATTGAAAACAGTCTGGAAGAGAACGGAACAATAAAAATTTACATAGAAGAAGAGAAGAAAGACTTAATTGAAAAAGTCAAAACTGAATTAGAAAATTACGCAGGAAGTATTGATATCAAAATAGAAAAATTTGAAAACAGAAACTGGAATGATGAATGGGAGAAATCAATTCAGCCTGTTTATATAAAAGATAAAATTGTAATACACTCATCCTGGAATAAAGATTCAATTGAGAATCCCGAAGGGAAAATTTTAATTGAGATTGACCCGAAGATGTCTTTTGGAACAGGGCATAATGAGACAACTCAGATTGTACTCGAAATGCTTTGTGAATATTTAGATGCAAATGATAAAACGATGCTTGACTACGGCGCAGGTACAGCAGTGCTTTCTATTGCAGCCATAAAGTTAGGCGTTGAACATGCAGTTGCAATAGATATCGATGTGGATTCGATTGAAAACGCAAAGGAATATATAAGGAATAACGGAGTTGAAAAATCTATCAAGCTTGATAATTGCAATATCTCCCACGTAGATGAAATGGATTTTGATGTGATAGCTGCAAATATAATCCGTTCGGTAATAACTGCAAATCTTAAATACATCTATTCAAAATTAAAATCCGGCGGGAAGCTATTTATTTCCGGAATTTTAATTGAAGAAGAGCAGCAGATATTAAACGAACTGGAAAAATTCGACATTGAAATAATTGAAGTGAGAAAAAAAGCCGAATGGCTGGGAATCTATGCAAGAAAAAAATAAAAGAGCTGCAGTAATTGATCTTGGTACAAATACCTGTCTTCTCTTAGTATCTGAGTTCTCTAATAATAAAATCAGTACTATACTTGATGTGCAGGAAGTTCCGCGCCTTGGCAAAGGAGTTGATAAAGACAGAGTGATATCAGACAGTATGTTTGAAAAAATCCGTGAGATTTTTTTGAAGTATAAAAGATTAGCAGCGGAGAACTACTGCGATAATGTTTTTGCATTCGGTACAAGCGCATTGCGGGATGCTGCTAACAAAGATGAGTTTATTAATTACATTAATTCAGAAACAGGAATTGAAATAGATATAATTGAGGGAAAGAAAGAAGCTAAGTTCGGATTTGAGGGCGCGCTTATAGATTTCCCCGGAAAAACAAATCAGGTAGTCATTGATATCGGAGGCGGCAGTACGGAAGTATCTCTCTTAAACAATGGACGGTTGACATCGCTCAGTATGAACATCGGTTCAGTAAGACTTAAAGAAAAATTCTTCTCAGAATCTTACTCTGACGAAAATCTGAATAAAGCTGAACAGTTTTTGTTGAACAGTTTTGTAAGTCTTGCATATCTTAACTTTGAACCTTATAGTTTGGTTGGTGTTGCAGGGACGGTTACAACACTTTCAGCGCTTAGTCAGGATTTGAAAAAATTTGAATCTGATAAAGTTAACAATTCTGTTTTAAGATTAACGGATGTTGAAAGACTTTTCTGCATGCTTGTTGAAATGAAAGAAAGTGAAATATTAAAACTTGGTGAATATATGATTGGAAGAAATGATATAATAACTTCGGGAGCATTTATTCTTCTGAAATTTATGAAGCATTTTAAATTTGAAAAGATATCAGTCTCAACAAAAGGTCTTCGTTACGGCGCAGCGTTAGAAATTTTTAACAGTCTGTTATAATTTGTTATGAAAGATATATTCGATCTCTCCGGCATCAATGATTTTTCCAAAGAAATTTTTGAAACGCTCTTTCAAAACGAAAATGTAAAAATTGAAAGAATTGTTTCATCGGGACAGATAACTCCGGAAGGCGAATGGTACGACTCCCCTCAAAATGAATGGATAGTTCTAGTCCAGGGTGAAGCTGAGCTTACATTTGCGGACGGAGAAGTCCAAAAACTGCAAAAAGGAGCGTTTATAGCCATATCTGCGCACCGAAAACACCGCGTTACATACACTAGCACAAATCCAAAGGCCATCTGGCTTGCCGTCCATTTCTGAAAAATTCTGCAAAAAAGTATTTTTTACTAGGTTGATAAATTAATTAATATCTACTTTCTTTGTGATATTATGTCCTCCCGAGTGGATTTTTTAATCAGCAAATTAAACCTTAAGGCGCATCCTGAAGGCGGCTTTTTTAAAGAGACTTATAGATGTGAAGAGTCTGTTAAAAAAGAAAACCTACCGTCAAGATTTTCAGGCGATAGAGCGCACTGCACTTCTATTTATTTTCTTCTTACTTCCGAAAACTATTCAGCACTCCATAAAATACAATCAGATGAAATATGGCATCATTACGAAGGCGGCACGCTTGAAATTTATTCTATAGATGAAAGCGGAAAGCTTACTGTTCATGCGCTCGGAAAGAATCTCGAAAATAATGAAGAGCAGCAGGTCGTAATAAAAGCAGGGGAGTGGTTCGGTTCAAAAGTAAAAGATAAGGATTCATATGCTCTGGTTGGATGTACTGTTTCACCGGGATTTGATTTTGAAGATTTTGTTATAGGAGAAAAAGAAGATTTGTTGAAAAAGTTTCCACAGCACAAAGTAGTAATAGAAAAATTAGCACACAAAGGATTTAAATAAAGGATTTAAATAATATGGACGAATTTTTTAAAGCAGCCGTAGATGAAGCAAAGCGGGGATTAGCCGAAGGCGGAATTCCTATCGGCTCAGTGTTAGTTAAAGATGGAAAAATTATCGGTCGCGGACACAATAAACGAGTTCAGGAATCCAATCCTGTTTTCCATGCTGAAATAGATTGTCTCTTCAATGCAGGAAGAATAGGTTCATATAAAGGAACAACGTTATATTCTACATTGATGCCATGTCATCTTTGCTCCGGAGCAGTGGTTCAGTTCGGAATTAAAAAAGTTATAGTAGGGGAATCAATTACGTTTAACGGAGCAAGGGAATTTATGGAATCGCATGGAGTGGAAGTAATTGATCTTGAAGATAAAGAATGTGTAGATATGATGAATAAATTCATAGCAGAAAACCCACAATTGTGGAGTGAAGATATTGGTGAGTTGTAATTAAAAAATTGAATTGAAATTTTTCGAAGAAAAATCTGATAAATAAAATTTTATGGCTGCAGCATTATTCCCTAAAATTACACACACATCCGACTTTAAAAAACGGCGTGGACTTAACTGGCTAACACTTGGGCTTACGTATGCTACGATGTATATGGCAAGATACAACTTTGGTTTTGCCAATAAGCAGTTATCGGATACATTTGGATTTTCGAAGACACAAATCGGAACCATCATTACCGTAAGTACGCTCGTGTACGGACTTGCTGCAATTTTCAACGGACCCATTGCAGACAGATGGGGAGGCAGAAAAGCAATGCTTACAGGCGCAGTAGGCGCATGTGTTTTCAATCTTGCATTCGGTTTTGCCGCATACTTAGGATTTCTTGGAACAGGAACACTGATGCTTATGTATCTTGCAAGCACGTGGACATTAAATCAATACTTCCAGTCATACAGCGCATTAGCATTGATAAAAGTAAACGCAGGATGGTTTCACGTAAGTGAGCGCGGAGTTTTCTCTGCCATCTTTGGTTCGATAATTCAAAGCGGAAGATTTTTTGTTTACGCTTTAATGACAACAGCTTTAGTGACTGCATTACCATGGCAATGGAAATTTTTTCTTCCTGCAGTTGTTGTAGGAATTTTTGCTATACTAACTTTCTTTATAGTTAAAGATACTCCTAAAGAAGCCGGTCTCGGAGATTTCGACCCTCAGGATGCAACAAGCGGAGATACAGAAAAAATAACTTTAGGTTACGTAGCAAAAAAAGTTTTTACAAATCCTATTGCAATAACAATTGCTGCAGCAGAGTTTTGCACTGGAGTTGTTCGCAAAGGATTTGAAGAGTGGTTTCCCCGCTACATGCAGGAAGCCCAGCATTTAACTTTAGATAATCCGATCTTCCAGCGTAATGCATTCGCAATTGTTCTTGCAGGTATTGGCGGAGCTTTTATCGCAGGATTTATGTCCGATAAAGTTTTTGGTTCACGCAGACCTCCTGTAGCTTTTATAGGTTATGTTCTTCAGGTGATTTCACTTGCAGTAGTTATAATGGCGCCGAGCGTAATGGCAGTAGCAGCAGCGTTTACATTAAACTCGCTTGCAATATCAATGGTACACTCAATGCTTTCAGGAACTGCTTCGATGGATTTCGGCGGACAAAGAGCTGCGGCAACAGCAGCAGGTATGTTCGACGGAATGCAATACATAGGCGGCTCTGTGATGGGTATAGGCGCAGGATGGCTGATAGATACTTACGGATGGGGCTCATGGGGACCGAGTATGATAGTATTTTCTATTATAGGCGGTGTGCTTATGATTAAACTCTGGAATGCAAGACCTAAAGAAACAAGAGTACATTGATGTTAATAAATAAAGTCGATTAAATTTTTAATACGTTGATTTTTTTGCTCAGAATATTATATTACTAATAAATAACTTGCCCCAATGATTTAAGTTTTTTAAAAGTTAAAAAATTTTCAGGCTCCGGCAGTTTATTTTGCCGGAGCTTTTTTATTTTAATTTAATTTTACCCTATGTGGAAATCTGAAGAAGGTTCAACTGCGAGGCTCATCCAACTGTGCATCGGATATTTTATTTTTTATGTGATAACCGGTATTGCGGTAAAGTACTTTACCGAATTCCCTACACGCGATTTAGCTCCAATGAATTCAATGGAGTATCTTGTATATAATACCCTCGGCGGAAATTTTATAGCATTATTAGTTGTGTTTGGTTTGAAGTGGTATAGATTTCCTGCTGATAGACTTGTGAAAATCGGTCCCATCAGTATGCCTTATCAGTTTCTTTATATCATCCCTTCAGGTTTATGTACTGCAGTAGTTATTCCTACCACTACTTTAATGTATATGCTTCCTATATCTGTTATGGTCGCAATGGTTATTATGCGGGGCAGCGTTATTGTTATAGGAAGAGTTGTTGATGCTATTCAGATTAAACAAGGCATACTTAAAAAGAGAGTTTACTGGGAAGAGAACGTTGCAGTGCTCTTCGCTATTCTTGCAGTTGCTGTAAATCTTGTTTCATTAAAGCCGGGAAGTTTTGATTTTGTAAAGTCACCCGCGGCAGTTGGGATTTTAACTGCTTATCTCTGCGCTTATTCTTTCAGAATTTATATAATGAACTATTATAAAAATACAACCGGAAAAAATGTTAAACAGGATAACAGAAGCTTTTTTGCCATTGAGCAGATATCTGCTTCCATTTTCATGATTATGATTACGGCATTTGTTTTTTATATATTGGGACATAATACACACATTCCTGAAATTGCAGCATTCAAAACAGCAATTGATACTCCTAAACCGTTATGGTACTGGGCAACTGTATCGGGACTTGCATTCGGAATGGTAGCTTTCTTTTCAGTATTCATTTTTATGTTCAAAGGAAGAACTGCAACTTTTGCAGGACTTGTAAACAGATTAACATCACTCGTTGCCGGAACTGCAGCAACACTAGTATTCGCATTTTCATTCGGAGGAAAATATCCGACTGATGAAGACTGGATGACGCTTGGTTTTATTTTAGTAGCAGTATATTTCTTAACTAAAGCAGAAAAGAAAAGAACTAAAGAACTTCACATTGCTTAATATAGAATGAATTTTGCAGGAATAAACTTTGATAAAGAATACTGGGAAGAACGATTTGTAAAAAATGAAACGAAATGGGATATAGGTTATATATCTACTCCCCTAAAAGAGTACTTTGACCAGCTGACAAATAAAGATTTAAAGATACTCATTCCCGGAAGCGGTAACGGATATGAAGCAGAGTACTTATACAACCTTGGCTTCAAAAATATTTTTATAGTTGAATGGTCAGATACAGCCATTCAAAATTTTATTCAGCGCTTTCCGGACTTTCCTTCAGAAAATATTTTTCAGGATGATTTCTTTAATCATACCGGAAAATATGATTTAATTATCGAGCAGACTTTCTTCTGCGCGCTTCATCCTTCACAAAGAGAAAATTATGTTAAGAAAACCTTTGAATTGCTTTCAGAGAATGGCAAGTTATCAGGGTTATTATTTGGCACGGAATTCACAAATCCGGGTCCTCCTTTCGGCGGTACAAAAAATGAATACGTGAAACTATTTGAACCTTATTTCGATTTTAAATATTTTGATGATTGTTACAATTCAATTCCTCCACGTGAAGGTTCTGAATTGTTCATCAATTTAATTAAAAAAGAAAATCTTGTATGAATGTTCTCACAACTGTACTCCTTCTCATTGCTTCAAATACATTTATGAATTTTGCATGGTACGGACATCTGAAAAAAATGGATTATCCTATATGGAAGGCAGTGCTTATCAGCTGGGGGATTGCATTCTTTGAGTATTCACTGATGGTGCCGGCAAACAGACTTGGATTTCAGACTCTCTCGCTCTTTCAATTGAAAATTCTTCAGGAGATTATTACAATTTCTGTCTTTGTACTAATTGCGGTTTTATATTTTAAAGAGGATTTTAAATGGAATTACATCGTTGCGTTCGGATTTATTATCGGTGCTGTCTTCTTCGTTTTTTATGATTTTAAAACTGCTTAAATCTCATAAGTAGTAAGTTCTACTATGTAGCCGTCAGGATCTTTTGTATATATTGAATAACATATCTCATGGTCTTCAATATTATGCTCTAAGTTTTTTTCTTTATAAATTTTCTTCGCTCTCTCAAAGTTTTCTTTATCAACTCTGAAAGCAAAGTGTTTCACGTCATATTTTTCTTTCGCAGGTCCTGAATCTTCCAGTGATTCATTCGCAGGAAATATTGCAAGTCCGCTGCCGTTAGCGACCATAAATGCCGGCACTCCGTCCCACATATCTGAATGAACTCTCTCGAGTCCTATAATTTCGGAATACCACTGAATTGTTTTCTGCACGTCTTTAACTGTTATTGCAATGTGGTCAAGCCTCTGTGTTTTTATCATAAGATGTAATTTAATTTATATTTTCTAAATTAATTTCAAAACCTATTTTAAAAAAGTCATTTTCTTAAATTTTATGTGATTAAAAATAATTACTTCATTCTTACGGGCGCAATGGGAGCAGGGAAGTCTGCCGTTTTAAATGAAATTAAAAAACAAAATTATATATGCATTGATGAACCTGCAAGGATAGTTTTAAAAGAGCAGAGGGAAATTAACGGAGAAGGAGTGCCTGAAAAAAATGCTACGGTGTTTAATCAATTGATGCTGGACAAAATGATATCTCAATACAAAACGAATATTAATATAAATGAACCTGTAATTTTTGACAGAGGTATTGCAGATATTATTGCTTACTCTCAGTTATTAAATACAAACGAAGACGAAAGCACAAAATCTGCTAAGGAGTACAGATACAACAAAAATGTTTTTATGTTTAACGGCTGGAATGAAATTTATACAACGGATGATGAAAGAATTATCGGCTTTGACGAAGCTAATAATTTCGGATTAACATTGAAAAGAATTTATGAAAGTTTGGATTACCAAATAATAGAAGTGCCGTTTACCACTATAGATAAACGTGGTAAATTTATTATCAGCAAAATTAATGAAATTCTAAGATAATAAGTTAACCTTGTTATCAATTTTCCGGTTTGTAAATATTACCTGACGGATCAATATCAGGAATTAAGTCACTACCCAATTTTATCTGTGAAATATCTTTTCCTGATTCATCAATTACTTCTATTTCCTTTTCGCCCTTTTTCCATATATCCATCTTTTTTATGATCTTATCACTGCTTCCGTCAAAATAATTAATAGTGAGTTCAATCGGAAGCGGAAGTGTTCCGTTATTTTTTATAACAATAATGCTTTTTGTACTTCCTTTCTTTACTTCTTTTACAGATAAATCAGGGAAACCTTTATCGAAAAACCAGGGCTGCCAGAACCAGTTTAAATTCTCTCCCGAAGCTTCATTGAACGTGTTAAAAAAATCATAAGGAGTGGGATGCTTTCCATTCCACCTGTTCATATATTCTTTCATCAGTGAAATATATTTTTCCTTGCCGAAATAATCTCTCAGCAGATTATATATAACGGAAGATTTAAAATAAGCATTAGAAGAAAAGGCATCACCTTTCAATAAATATGCTGTTGTCATCATTGAAGCTTCCAGCTCGCTTCCTGCAAAAAACTGATATCTTGCTGTATTGGATTTTCTTTTGTTTGTATTTTCAGAAAGTCTGTCCTGCAAATCTTCAGGAATCATCTGCGCCATTCCTTCTTCCATCCAGGTATATTTCTTTTCGTTTATACCCATATAAAACGGAAAATACTGATGTGTTATTTCGTGAGTTGTAACATCTACTGCATCGTTGTACGTTCTTGATGAGCGGTCATTTACAAACATAGGAAATTCCATTCCTCCTCTTTGCTGCCCGTTGAAAATTGTAAGCGACGGGAAAGGAAAAGGAACTGCAGGGAATTCGTTTGAAAAAAATAATACTGCATCTCTGGCAATTTTATCAACTGAGTAAAAATATTTTGAATCCATATTGTAAACGGAGGAGATGAATACTCTTCTTCCCGGTTCAACTTCAGCGCTTGTTGCATCCCAAAGAGAATGGTCACTAGTAGCAAAAACAAAATCAGTTACGTTCTCTGCTTTAAATTTCCAGATGTTATATCCTGTATTCTTATTGTAATAATTTTTAGCGAGAATGTTGTTGGAATCAATTAGGTTAATAATATTATCTGATTTTTTTGCTTCGTTCATTTTATTTAAAACAGAGCTGCTTAAAACCTCTTCGGGATTTTGCAGCATGCCTGTTCCCCAGACATTAAAATCATATGGGACTTTTATTTCAACGTCATAATTATTGAAGTCATTATAAAATTCTGTATTTCCGTTGTATAGCAGTTCATCCCAACCGCTTATATCGTCGTAAACTGCAATCTGAGGATACCAGTAAGCAATCATAAATGTTGTAGAATCCTTTGTACCCATACGAATACTTGTCCCGTTTGGAATAGTAAAGCTCCAGTCAGCATTAACCTGCACTGAACTGTACGGCAGCACAGGATTATCTAAACTTATAACCATCAGTGTTTCAAATCTTGAAATACTTTTCTCAGGTATGGATTTGTTATCTATCTTAATTGAGTGCAGCAAAACTCCGTCCGTTAGTTCTTTTGCGGGAACTGACCTGTCCCTGCTCGTATTTGGCTTATACAAGTCCTGATACATTCTGAAATATATTCTCTTTAACGTGTCCGGCGAATTATTCTGATAATAAATCGTCTCTTTGCCTTTTACATTTCTTGTCTTAGGTTCAACTTCTACTGAAATTTTATAATCTGATTTATTCTGCCAGTAATTTGCTCCCGGTCTGCCGTCAGATGAACGAGTGTTCTTTTCATGCGCGATAATGAATTCCTTCGGCATGTAAAGATTTGACTGAGCGTTAATTTCTCCTATGAACAGGATGATAAAGAGGGGTACAAGACCAGAGATGCAGATTGAGAAATATTTCATCAATAAATAAATTAAAAATTTAAGAGTAGTGAGCTATCGCCGTAGCTGAGAAATCTGAAATCATTTTTCATGGCGTAATCATAAATATCTTTCCATTTTCCTTTTGTAAATGCAGCTATTAATAAAAGCAGAGTGCTTTTCGGCTGGTGGAAGTTTGTTATAAGCCCGTTGATTATTTTAAAATCATATCCCGGAGTAATGATAATTTCCGTTTCACACTCAAGCGTATCTATTTCATTGAAGTTCATATAATCTGCAAGTGAACGCATTGCATCTTCCATTGTATATTTTCTTGCATCTTTGTTTTCATAAGCTTCCCATTGAGAGATTCTCAGATTATTTATCTGCACGCTTGAGTTTTCAATCAGCTTTATTCCAAGCCAGAATAAAGATTCAATTGTTCTTGCTGATGTTGTTCCTGCAGCAATAATTTTTTTATCACCTTTATTTAATAATTTTTCTATCAGTCCTCTGCTTACAAAGAATTTTTCTCCATGCATATTGTGCTCGCCTATTTTCTCACCCTTAACAGGCTGAAATGTCCCTGCGCCTACATGCAGTGTTACAAATTCTTCATCAACTCCTTTTGCTTTTAATTCGTCAAGTACTTCCTGTGTGAAATGAAGTCCTGCAGTAGGGGCGGCAACGGAGCCCTCCATGTTCGCATAAACCGTCTGATATCGTTCTGCATCTGACCTTTGATCTGCTCTTTTAATATAGGGAGGAAGCGGAATGTGCCCCACTCTCATTAATACTTCACTGAAAGTAAGCTCTATCGGATTCCATTCAAATTCAATTTCGTACACTCCGTTTGCGGGAGCGGATTTTTTTACGCGGAGCTCTACAACTTTTCCTTTTGTAAAAAAATTCTGAATGATTACATCTTCTTTCCATTTCTTTGCATTTCCAACCATGCAAAGCCACTTGCATTTTTTAGTTGCGGCGAATGCCATCTGGAATTCGCGCGATGGCTGCAGCGGCTCAAGACAGAAAATTTCTATCTTATGTCCTGCAGAGTCTTCAATTAATATTCTTGCCTTAACAACTTTTGAATCGTTGAAAATTAAAATTGTATCTTCAGGAATAAATTGTGAAATATTTTTGAAAACGGATTCTTCTATTTTTTCATTTCTGTAAACTAAAAGCTTCGATTCATCTCTTTGCGGTAAAGGATAGCTTGCAATTCTTTCAACAGGTAAGTCGTAATCGTAATCTTTTATTTCAATCTCTTTTGGGTTAATCAGCTTTTTTTCCAATTCTCGTTAGTTCTCCTTAAAATAATTATAGTTGTTAGTGAAAGCATTAAGCCGAATAAAATTCTCATGTGAGTTGCCTCAACGCCGTAAGCGAAAAATATTTCATCAGCCATTATAAATCCTGCAAATAAAATTAAGCCGACAGCATGCGCTTTATAAATATTGCCGTCATCTGTTGTAAGTAAAGATTTCCAGAATAATATAGATGCAGTTAATTCCAGAAGAATCACTCCGCAGAATAGGAATGCATTGAATCCTGCCGGAACGCTCATTTTAGCAGTTGTCTGGAGAATCATTTCAAAGTTGCCGGATGAAAATTTCCAGTCCTTTGAAAGCACACCCATCGCTTTAAGTCCGTCCAGAATGTTCGTCAAAGTTACAATACTGAAATAACAGCTCCAGAATCCAAGAATAATTTTTTGAACAGTTATGCCCGTTACTTTCATACTTAAATTTTATCCAAAATATGGTTTTTTAACACAACTTAATACGGAAATGAGAGGGAAAAATAAGCATAGTACCGGCGCTACAAAAGCAGTTTTGATACTAATAATGGTCTGAAATTTCTTTCTTCAAAAATCATCATAACTACTGTAAATACAGCATATATTCATTTGGCACAGCTATTGAATAAGAGTGCGTCACTAACTAATAATTAACCAAAAACCATGACAACATTTAACTCATTTATTAAAAGAATCATTCAGATTGCTCTGATGACGCTTTTAGGAATCAACCTTGCATCCGCGCAGCCAAGAGGTATCAGCGTATGCCAGGTGCAATCAGTTGCAGATGTTCTGCCAATTCACTTTACAAGTCCTTATCCTCCGTTTTTAACACAGTATGATAATGTAGGAACATTCAATGCTACAATTGACGGACATGCAACAAAGATGTACTGTATAGATATACAAAACAATCTGGTATTCAACGAAGTTTACAACGATTCCGGATATACTGCTAACAAAATTACTTATGTACTAAATAATTATTACCCTTATAAAACTTTGCCTTATTCTGGTTCATTAAATACTCCATCAAAAGAAGCAGCTGCAGTGCAGTTTGCAATCTGGCATTACAGTGACGGTGTAGATGTGAACACAAGTGATAACGCAGAAGTTAAAGCACGCGCATTGCAGATTATTGCAGATGCAGATGCAAACGGCGCAAGCACGCTTCCTGTAAAAACTTTACAAATTGTCCCCGTAAGTATGTTACACAATCCTTCAGTGAAGGATACAATACAAATTAAAACTCTTAATGAACTCGGCGTTGGCGTAAGCGGAATTAACGTTACTCTTACAACAACATCAGGAACACTCGGAAGTTTAACAACCACAACCGGCGCAGGCGGACTTTCCCCGAAGATTACCATACAAAAAGGCGCTTCATTAACAGCAACAATTACTGCTCAGGCAAGCATAGTTATTCCGCAAGGAACAAGATACGTTCATTTAGGCAGCCCGACAACAAAACAGAAACTTGTTATCGCAACACCTACCTACGGAAATAAGAAAGACCAGTTTACATGTTCATGGGATTCAACATCATCCGGCAATTCAGGCGGTGTAGAATCTTCATATGACTTAGCTTCAGCATTATTCACAAGACACAATAAGATTATGAACGGCGAAACAAGTGTGATGGTTTCCAATCAATCAGACTTCTTCCCGTTAACTCATACACTTGAAGAGATTACACCAACTGCAGGACCTTACACAACAGTAAGATTTACAACGACACCTTTTGATATCTTAGGAATTTCAAATGCTACATCAGCTTTCGCAGCAGATTATAAAGTAAATAGCAGCTCAACAAGAATCGCTACAATTTTTTCAACAACAACAAATGCTCCGAATATTTATTCACATACAAAATCAGTCTGCGACAGACTTGCTAACTGTAATATTGAAAATCTTGAAAGAACATTAATTGATAACCATGAATTCTACTCAGCAAAAATTGTAAACCCAACAAAAGGATATACAGATTACTCAGTAGTATTCAGTGTATATGAAATGCCAAACGGATTTATAGTAGATAACAAATGGACAATCCCTGAATATACAGTTCCTGCCGGAGCAACAAACGTTTACAACTTCCAGGTATGGGGCGCAGATTTCGGTGCAACATCAATTTTAGTAAAAAAGATATTAGATAAATTCGCAACATTCGGAACAGTTTCTTATCAGCAGACACAATTAAAATACCCTGACGTTTACATGAAGTCAGCAAGATATACAAATGACGGAAAGATAAAAATTAAATTCATCAACACAACAGGTGTAAACCAGACAGTACCGGTATCTTATTTATACACACCGCAGACCGGTATGTCATCACAGACATTAAATCAAAGTGTTAACGTTCCTAACGGTGAGTTTGAATACAATACAAATATCGGAATTATGGCAGGTGCTTCATTAAGCTTAACATGCGCCAACGGATTCAAAGATGCAGCATTCATAGGCGGCGGAGTTTACGGTTCATATGCAGGTCCTTCAAGCACAATAACACAGTTTTCAAATGTAGTAACAAGTGGTAACCCTACTGCACCGGCTAACTCATTAATATTCCCGGGCGGCGCAAGATTAAAAGGTAACCTTGGCGATAAAGTATATATCGGACGTTCATTAGACGGTTCATATGAAGGAATTAACTTAACAAATTTCTCTAAATTGAAATTCGAAGCATTCGGTTCAGGCACAATGAGTGTTTACTTAGAAGTAAAATCAGGAAACAATGTTTACTATCCTTTTGTAAACGTTCCATTAACTTCAACAGTAACAACAAGAGAAATCGTTTTGAGCACATTCTTAGTAAACGGTCAGCCGGTGGATTTAAACAACGTATCAATGGTTTACTTCCAGTTGACAAAATCGCTTAATCCTTCTTTATCAAGCTATGACTATACAGTTCAGAATGCAGTGATGATTTCAAACTCAGTAGGAATAAACACAAACAGCACAGATGTAAAAGATTACGCACTTGACCAGAATTATCCAAATCCTTTCAATCCTGTAACAAAGATTGCCTTCTCTATTCCAAAACAAGGTAACGTTACTTTGAAAGTATATAACATGCTCGGTAAAGAAGTAGCATCTCTTGTAAACGGATTCAGAAACGTCGGTAACTACGAAGTAAACTTTGACGGAGCAAATATGGCAAGCGGAGTATACTTCTACAAACTTGAAGCAGAAGGCTTCTCAGATGTAAAACGAATGATGTTAGTAAAATAATTTAGCAACATAGGAGGCGTTTGCCCTTAAGAGCAGCGCCTCCGATTTTTTAAAAGAAAACTCCAAACCCCCTAAAACAAAATGAGAAGAATTATGAAATCCCTAAACACTCTTGAAAAGCTCTCTCACAAATTAACAGAGAAGCTTTTAGCAAACACAAAAGTTGAAACACAGATTAAGTTAGCAAAAGTAGTACTCCCTCATTATTACGGTAAAGGTATAATAGGCAGGAGCAAAAACTACTGAAGGAAAGTCAGAAAATAAAATTATTAATTACTCATTATTAATTATTAGTTGAAATAGAGTGGTTAATTAGTCAAACAAAGCGGGCAGGGGATTCATGGTTTCCCCTCCCGCTTTTTTGATATAGAAAAAATGTAACCCTCCCCTTACTAAGGGGAGGGCAGGGTGGGGTTAAAGGGAAGAGCTGACAAACTTTGCTCTTATCCTTAACCTCCCCTAAATCCCCTCCTTAGTAAGGAGGGGTTTTTATTAAAAATTTTTTAAATCCAATCTCCCAATCCCTCCGTATTTTATTTTGAAAATGAAAAACACTAATTAACCAAAATAAAATACACAAATGAAAAACATCTTAATCGCACTTGCACTTATGCTTACATTAAGTGCAGGATCAACATTCTCATTCGCTCAGGAAAATCCAATGGTAGGCGGAGAAATGATGTACAAATCAAAAAACATCGTTGAAAATGCAGTGAAATCCAAAGACCACACAACTTTAGTTGCTGCAGTACAGGCAGCGGGACTTGTAGAAACACTTCAAAGCGCAGGACCGTTCACAGTGTTTGCTCCCGTAAATTCTGCATTCGATATGCTTCCTGCAGGAACAGTTGAAACACTTTTAAAACCTGAAAATAAGGACATGCTTGTTAAAATTTTAACATATCATGTTATCGCAGGAAAATATGACTCAAAGAAACTAATGGATGAAATAATGGCAGGTAACGGTAAGGCTACTTTAAAAACAGTTGCAGGCGGAAACTTAATGTTCTCTATGGATAAAGATAACAAAATCTGGGTATGGGATGAAAAAGGAAACTCAGCTATGATTACAATTGCTGATGTATATCAGTCAAACGGAGTTATAATGGTTGTCGATAAAGTCTTAATGCCAATGTAATTTTAGTTTTAAAAATGGGGGAGCGGTATATTAGTAGTAAGAAACAAGGAGAAACAAAAAAGCGGAATTGAGTTTTTATCTCACTTCCGCTTTTCTTTTTAAAAATATTTCAAAAATCTATTTTGGCGGTTCAGGTTCTTTCCCGGGGTCTTGCTTATTATTTTCCTGTTGTTTTTTAAATTCCTCTTCCTGACTTTTCTTTGCATCATCTTGCAGTATTTTCAAAATTTCATCAGGTGTTTTATCTTTTAACAAATCATCAAGTTCCTGTTCTTTTGTATCGGTACCGGTTGGATTTTCTATTTTTTGGTTTAAAGTATCAGCAGGCATTCTTACTGATAAGGAATCCATTGCTATAGGATTACCATTGGAATCAAGCAACGTTTTCGTCTTTAGTGAATCTTCCGGTTTGTAGTCAAGTATTGCAAGCTTTTCGGTTATCTTCTGCGAATATTCTGAATTCGGATATTTTTCTTTTAGCGCTCTGTAATAATAAATCACGCTGTCCTTGTTCCTGTAAACATTTTCATATATCCAGCCTAATGTATAGTATGTCTTAGGAAGTAACTCGCTGCCGGGATATTTATCTTTTAAATTTGTGAGTATTGTTACGGCATCTCTGCTTGAACCCGCCAGAAGTCTTTTCTCTGCATCTTTGTACAGCTCTTTTACGGTTTCCTCTTCAAGCTCGATAGTTGTAACACCTAAAATCTTTCTAGATTCATTTGCGAAAATTGTATTCGGATATTTTTGTATTATTTCCCTGTAGAGTTCGTTCGCTTTATCCGGCTGATTATTGTTTGCGTAAATAGTAGCGAGCGTGTACATAGTTCTTGATGTTTTATCTTCCTCCTGAAATTTATCCAGTATTACATTCAGGTAATGAACGGAAGAATCTACGCTTTTTAAATCATATAAAAATAATTCGGCAAGCTCATAGTAATTATTAAATTTTTCATCGTTAGCTCTTCTTATTCCGGCTGTATCTATAGCTGAAGTTATAAGAGTATCCTGTACCTTTACAGAATCTTCCGATTTTATATTGGGTACATTGGTTTCCTTTTTCTTCTTCTTACGTTCTTCTTTTTCCTTAATTGTATCAGATACATTATTGAAATCAGATTCATAGCTGCGCATACCTGAACCCTTTCCGTTCTCTCTGCCGTTGGGATTATTAGGGTCATTTCCGGGGTTATTAGGCAGGTTGGTTTTTATACCTTTCTCCTCATTTCGGATAACCCTTCTTTTTTCAAGCTCCTTGTTTTCAGTCGGTATGACAACTTTATTCGCAGTATCAATTTTTTCCTGCAATGCAAAGTACCGTGTATAAACATCATATTTTTTTTTGCTCAATGCAGAATAATCCGATGAAGCGTTTTCTTCCGTAGATTTTTTATAATTTACAAGTGCCTTAAGATAATTATTCTCCACAGTTTCATAATGTCTTGCAAGATAGTAATAAGCATCACTTGCAGCTAAAGATGAAGGATAATCAATTATAACATCGAAGTAACCGGATATAGCATCTTTATATTTTTTCTGGTCGTATAAATTATTGGCAAGTTCAAGTTCAGCAAGCTGTTTGTATTCAGGAACTTCTCTGTATTTTCTTCTTAGATTATCAAGCTCATCGTTGGCTTTGGAGTATTGTTTTTCAATATCGAGCGATTTGGCATAATTAAGCCTTGCATAAAATGATAAATCAAAATCAGAAGAGTAATCAAGAACATTCTGAAATTCTTTTGCGGCTTTTGTTGGCTGGTATAGTGAAAATATTCTTGCAAGTATAAACTGATTAACTGCTTTATTATCTTTATCACCCGAGAGTTCTATTGACTGTCTGAAATAATCTACTGCATCTTTATAATTTTTCTTTACAAAGGCATTGATGCCCAGCTCGCCGGCAGCGCCTGAACGGACTTCTTTATCTTTAGCATTTTTAACAAGGTTCTTTAATATTATTGATGCTTCATCGGTTTTTCCAAGCTTCATCTTTGTTACGCCAAGATAATACATTGCTTCATCATACAGCTTGCTTGCAGAAAGATTTGTAAGGAACTCGTTGAATTTTCTTTCTGCCTGCAGATAATCTCCCAGATAAAAATATGATTTACCTATGAGAAGCACTGCATCATCCAAGTATTTACTGTTCTTATGAATCTGGATAACTTTTGATGCCCTTTCAATAACTTTAGTCAGCTTTTCTTTTATTTCATTGCTGATTGCAGGAGTTATGTTCAGTGAGTCAAGTCTTTTATTGAATGATGCTACTGTTGATGTCCTGTAAAGATTATATGCATCTTCAAAATCTGCAGATGCCATAAAGTATGTATTGAAGTATGTGGAAAAGTTTTCATTCCTGTTCCCCATGAACATAAACGAAACGTAATCCTGATAATCCTCATCTAAAGAAATATCGTAATTCGGTTGAGGGTCTTCTTCGTCTGCAGTAGGAGTTTTTTCGAAAGTACGCTGAGTTGTATAGTTACATCCGCCGATAAATATTCCTGCGAACATAAAAATTATTATCGATAGCTTAAAGTATCTCAAAATGTAAAATAATTTATAGAAAAGGTATAGTATCTCCGATATGATATATTATTATATATTTAATGTAAGAAAGTGCCTAAAGGTTCCTTTTAAAATATTTGTAAAATGAGTTTTATTCAAGGCATTTGAAAGTAGAAAGAGGAATATTTGGAATACTTTCGTTCTTAATTAATTAAATAAGTAATATTTGGAACTTTATTTATTTTAAAAGATATAATCACTATTATAATCAACTAAAATATTTATATATGAAATCAAGTATTCTCTGGCGATTTTTTCTTTGTGCAGCAATATTATTATCAGTTAATTTTTCTTTGAATGCTCAATGGATAAAACAGCAGGTTCAGGGTGTAGATTCATCGGGCTTCGGGCAGGAATCTTTCTCTGCCTATACTTTAAAATTTGCTGATGCAAATACAGGTTATATCGGAGGAACTAACTATAATTATCAAAATTCGGGCTCTATATATAAAACCATAAACGGTGGGGTCAACTGGAACCGGCTCACACTTAATACTGCTTTTAATGTGCAGCAGTTAGAAGTTATCAATCCTCTTATAGTATATGCTGCATGCGACTCAGGGCAGGTAATCAGAACAATAACCGGAGGACTTTCCTGGACGACTCTTAATACACCTCCATTGCCGAGTACACTCATTCGGTGGAGAATAAGTTTTATCAATTCTCTTACAGGATGGATTACTACAGATAATCCTGCAGCTACTAATAAAACGTATCAGACCACAAACGGCGGTACATCTTGGGCAATCGTAAATTCTTCCACTGGTTTTACGAAAATAAATTTTCAATCCGCAACAAAAGGAGTGGGAATTAACAGCAACGGATTTTTTGTGACGACTAATTCAGGCACTAATTGGACTAACACATTGACTGATTCGCTTCTTTCTGAATTTTATTTTTTAAATAGTAATACAGGATGGTTGTTTAGTAGAAAATCTGCAGCATCATCAATAAAAGGTAAAAGCTGGAAGACTACAAACAGCGGACAGAACTGGACTCTATTATACTCTAATGATTCGGGCAGCCGCGCTCCTAAAGATGTGATATTTTTTGATGAGCAAACAGGTTATGCAAATTATTATATCAATAAATCAGGAATTATAAAAACAACTAATGGAGGAGTAAACTGGTTTAACCCTACAGATTTCAGATTAGTAACTTCCGCCAATTATTACGCCGGTCCTATGACTTTTATCAATAATTCTACAGGATGGTATGGAACAGCAGACGATTTTTTATATAAAACAACCACCGGTCCGGGTAATCTTGTAAATCCTTTTTTTGCCGATTACATAAAGATTCAAAACTCTAACAATATTAGCAGCTATACAGATTCGCGTGGCAGTCTTACGGCGCCATCGCCGCTGGGATCAAATCTTCCCGGATTTGAATATCCAAAGGGAAGCAATAATTATTGTTTGTTCAATTCAACATTTGCTTTAAGTGCTGTTGTCAACGGAGATACTTTAGTAAGCCAAAGTTACAATGGCTCTGATTTCCGTGCCGGTCAATTTATAGGAGGAAATGAGGTAGGAAGCAGACTTGGTGAATACGGACTTTACCAGATAAAAACCGGAGATGGAAGCGGTGTACCTGACTATGACCATTGGCCTGTATCTCAGGGTGCTCCTGTATCGGGAAGTCTACCTCAGCTGACAGGCAATCAATCATCATTTGTAACTCTTACAGATATGACAAGAACAGGACTTACCGGTGAAACTGCGCCTTTGAAAGCTGAAGTAAAAATATATCAATATTCTTTTAATGATGATTTAAGAAAAGATGCAATCTATTACAAAATTAGTATCACAAATAAAAACACTGCAGATTGGAACAACGCATATTTTTCATTTCTTGTTGATACTGATATTGGCACAGCAACTGATGATAGAATGGGCTGCGATAGTGCATTAGGTCTGGGTTATGGCTACAACGGAGTTGCTACAGACCCGGGTTACGGTTCAACGCCGCCAGCGGTAGGATATAAATTTGTTTCAAGTACCAACGGATTTATTTTAAACTCATGTGTACCTTTCTATAATGTAGGCAGCGCTCCGCCTCCATGTTTGGGAGATCCATACACACCTCATGATTTCAGAAATTATCAGAAAGCTTTAGATAAATGCGGAGAACCTTTTACGTATAACGGCTTACCCAGAAATTTTATTTTTAACGGCGACCCGCAAACAGGAACCGGCTGGCTTTCAAATGTAAATGCTGACGCAAGATTTTTTATGACTCTGGGCCCCGCCAATTTAGCTGCGGGAGAAACCGCAACAATCATAGTTGCAGCAATAGCAGCTCGCGGAACGGGATATCTTAACAGCGTGACAAAATTAAAACAATACGCAGCAACATTACCATTGGATGTGCAGACAGTGAGTTCAGTTGTACCAAAGGAATTTAAGCTGAATCAGAACTATCCGAACCCGTTTAATCCCGTTACAAAAATTTCTTACTCAGTCCCGAAAGCTTCATTCATGGAACTGAATGTATATGATATAAGCGGAAGACTTGTGAAGAATTTATTTTCAGGAAATAGTCAGGCAGGAAATTACGAAGTTCATTTCAACGGCGAGTCACTTGCCTCAGGAATTTATATATGTAGAATGAATTCAGAAAACTATACCAATGCAATAAAAATGATTTTGGTTAAGTAAGCACACAGTACCCCCTCCTTTATAAGGAGGGGGCAGGGGGAGGTAAATTATTACCCTTCTTTTTTTTGTAAGTTTAATCAAAACAATTTTTCAGAAATCTCCCTCGATTTAAAATCGACGGAGATTTTTTTTTTATACAAAAAATTCCCTGCTCAAAAAACGGTTGTCTTCCAAATTCAATTGAAGTAATTTTTACAACTTTAGTTAATCACAACCGTAATATTCCGTATGGAAACAGAAAACAAATCAGTTCAAATAATAGATTACAATCCCTCGCATCATGAAGCATTCCGGAAAATAAACATCGACTGGATTAAAGATAAATTTGTAGTTGAAGATGTGGATGAAGAAGTTTTAGGAAATCCTGATAAATACATCCTGAGCGGCGGCGGACGTATACTAATGGCAGAGTGTGAAGGAAAACTTGTAGGCACATGCGCATTGATTAACGAGGGAGATAATGTATATGAACTTACGAAAATGGGAGTTGATAAGACCTGCCGCGGATTGAAAATAGGCCAGCTGCTTGGTGAAGCAACCTTGCAGAAAGCAAAAGAACTCGGAGCAGTAAAAGTAATTTTGTTTTCTAATACCAAAGGCTCTGAAAATGCAATCAGTCTTTACAGAAAACTCGGCTTCAAAGAAATTCCATTAGATCACGCTGCATATGCGCGGGCAGATATAAAAATGGAGATAGTGTTTTAGAAATAACCTGACAGTTCGCCGCGGCGAATTAATCCTGTCAGGTTAAAAGCGTTTGAAACTCTGTTTTTATATAATTAATTTTATGCTATGGAAAACAGATTAAGTCAGATAAAAAACAGAATAGACCTATATTCTAAAAAGTACAACTCTACCTTTGAAGAATTCGAACAGAAGATTAAGAAATCAGCAAAAGAAAATTTTGAAGAATGGGATGATTATATGGAATGGAATGCACTACAAAAATTCTTTCAAGATATAGAAAAGAGTTTTAAAAATAGCTAAGTGAATAAAATGAATGAAAAATTAATTTACATATTCACTTTTTTTATTTTGATTCTATTTCAAAATGGTTTTTCACAGGACTCAATAGTTCCTAAAAGTTTTTATTACACACAATTCAACTCAGAGCAAGATATTAAGATTTTACAAGACTCGTTAAACTTTAAAGGATATATAGTTTTCAAACTTTCTCAATCTTCTAAAGACACAAATACAATCGTTGTTTCAATTTATTTTATTAATGAAATATCTCAGATTGAAAATTTAGGTAATGGTTTTTACTTCTCAAGCTTTAATTATTACGTTTATTCGGATTCATATTGGTCAGTAAATCCAAAAGAGAAGTATTTTGAACTAGTTAACAGTGGACGCGAAAATAGTTTAGAAGATAGCGTAAAATATTTTGATAGAATTGATAAAATGAAAATTAACTGTAGTCTATTTGAAGGTGCAACGCCATGGAGATTTAGAAGTAATTTGAGCAATAATTATTTTATCTTTAAAACGAATCTTGATGGTATTTTAATTAAGGATAAAATAAAATATAAACATCACGGTAAGGTTAAAAAAGTAAAAGTACTAATACCATTTATTAGATACTTACCTCTTTTTAAAGTCCGAGATTCCGAAATTAGTAATTATCATTTTCTGGGCAAAAGTAAATTTACTCTGTGTAAGTAATCATCATTTATAGATAATACAATTTCTCCAATAAAAAAATCCCTTCAAGATTTCACCTGAAGGGATTTTGTATTTATTAAAGCGAATTAATTTTTTGAATTTGATTATGCCTTTGGCGCTTCAGCCGGAACTTCCGGTGCAGCTGGGGCAGTCGGGTCAATTATTACCGGAGGATGATTTGCTTCCGGAACGTCTTCACCGATTATATCTTCAATCTTGAAATCAATTTGTTCTGCTTCATATGTTCTTGTCTTATCTGCAATATCTTTCGCTGCAAATTTCTTCGGAATGTTGAACTTTGTAACGTATGCATCAATTTCGTCCTGCTCTTTATCTTTTAAGTAATCGATTACCGAAAGAACGATTTTTTTATTGTTCTTATCTACATCGATAACTTTTGCTTTAAGAGTTTCGCCTGCTTTGAAAAGCTCTGCAAAGTTTCTGATATTATTTGCAGCTAACTGTGATGCAGGGATGAATGAATCAACTTCGTTCGGAAGCTCAACAATCAATCCTTTATCGATAGCTTTAATAATTTTTGCATCTGCTTCTGTACCTACTTTATAAGTATCGGCAAGTGTTTCCCATGGATTTTCAAACAACTGTTTTCTTCCAAGAGAAATTCTCTGGTTAGCAACATCAACACCTAAGATAACAACTTCTATTTCATCGCCCACTTTGTAGTGTTCGTTTATATCGAATATTTTCTTTGTCCATGATAAGTCAGAGATGTGAACTAATCCGTCAACGCCTTCTTCAAGCTCAACAAATACGCCGAAGCCTGTGATGTTGCAGATCTTTCCTTTGTGCTTTGTGCCGACAGGGAATCTTTCAAGCAATGACTGCCATGGATTAGGTGTTAATTGTTTAATACCTAATGAAAGTTTTCTGTTCTCTGAATCTATTGTTAAGATTTGCGCTTCAACAACCTGTCCCATGTTTACACATTGGGTTGGGTTAGTTACGTGCTGTGTCCAGCTCATTTCACTGATGTGGATTAAGCCTTCGATACCTTTTTCAATTTCAATAAAGGCGCCGTAGTCAGTCAATGATACAACTTTACCTGATACTTTATCGCCGATCTTGTATTTATCTTTTACAGAGTCCCATGGATGAGCCATTAACTGTTTCAGGCCAAGGTATACTCTTTGTTTTTCTTTATCGAACTCAAGTACATATACTTCGATATCCTGGTCAAGTTTGACAACATCTGTAGGATGTGTGATTCTTCCCCATGATAAGTCTGTGATATGAATCAAACCGTCAAGACCGCCTAAGTCAACGAATACACCGAAGTCTGTAATAGCTTTTACAGTTGCTTTCAGCTTCATTCCTTTTTCGATTGTCTTCAACAGTTCTTCTCTTTGTCCGGCCATACCTTCTTCGATAATGACCTTATGAGAGATGATAATATTTTCGTTAAGGTTGTTAACTTTGATAACTTTGAATTCCATTATTTTACCAATGTATTCATCGTAATCTCTGATTGGCTTTGTATCGATTTGTGAACCAGGCAAGAATGCTGAAAGTCCGCTAAGATCTACTACGAAACCACCTTTAATTCTTCTTACGCATCTTCCCTTAACAATTGTACCGTTCTTCCATGAGTCAACAATTCTATCCCACATCTTAATGGAATCAGCTTTCTTTTTGGAAAGCACTAATTGACCTTCTTTATCTTCAATCTTCTCTAAGAAAACTTCAATATCGTTACCGACAATGATTTCGCTCGGGTCAGAGAATTCATTTACAGAAACTCTTCCGTCTGATTTTGAACCGATGTCGATAAGAACGTCGTCGCCGCTAACAGATACAATTTTACCTGTAACAACTTCGTTTTCTTTAATTACACTGAAGGTTCTTTCGTAAAGCTTAAGCATATTTTCATACTCGGCTTCATCATAAAGATTACCTTTAATTCTTTTAACTTTAACAATCTTCGGTTTCGCTTCGAGCTCATCGGTAGCTGCGCCGTTTTTCTTGTCCTGTGTTAGTGTTTCACTCATTTAATTTTGTGTCCTTTGTTTTTTCCTTCTTGAGCTTTCGCAGAAATATTCTGCAATCCTTGTTATGGATTTTTTAAAAAGTCTCTTAAGGCTTTAGTTAATAAATCCCCGCTCTTATCCCGGGCTTTTTTTAGTATTGGGTAGTGAGTAATGTGTATTGAGTACAACACTAAAACCAATTTCTAAAACTCTTTATGTTTCTATATATGTTTCTTTTTTTGAAACTTGAAACTCGTAATTTGAAACTTACTTCGGTACTATCTTCCTGTATATACACTCAACCTGCTCTTCGATAATCATATTAGTCGTATCGACCTCTATTGCATCATCTGCTTTTCTAAGAGGGGATTCCTCTCTCTTTGTATCAATGTCATCTCGCTTGCGGAGCTCCATTACAATCTTATTCGTGGCAATTTCTAATCCTAGATCTCTGAAGTCCTGCTGCCTTCTTGCTGCTCTTGTTTTCAGGTCGCATACAAGAAAATATTTGTACTGAGCGTAAGGGAAAACAACTGTGCCGATATCTCTGCCGTCCATAACAACGCTGTTAGTCATTGCGTATTCTCTTTGCTTGGCAACGAGCATTTCTCTTACTTCCTTTATCGCGCTTATCGTGCTTACGTTCGATGTAACTTGTACGCCTCTTACCGGAGCGGAAATATCTTCTCCGTTAAGCAAAACTTTTTCATCTTCTAAAACTATATCTAATCCCTTCGTGTGCTCTATTATCGCAGCAGTATCAGTAACAGGAATTTTATTCTGAAGAACGCTGTACGTAACGGCTCTGTACATTGCGCCGCTATCTATGTATAAGTAGTTCAGTCTTTTTGCAAGAAGCTTTGCAGTTGTGCTTTTGCCTGTTCCTGAAGGACCGTCGATAGCAACAACTGTGTTTCCGTTGTAATGATTTACCGGAGGCTCGGGAGCTTTAATTTCTTCAACCTGCTCGGCTTCAGCTTCTGCGGTTGATTCATTAAAAGATTCACGAATCTCGTTTTGAATCTCTTCTTTTGGTACCTCTTTAGCTGCTTCCTGTGTATTATTATTCTGAACTTCTTTTATGGAAGTTTCTTTCGTATCCTTTTGTGTGCTCTCAGGGGTTGTAACTTTTTCAGTTACGGTTTCGCTTTTAGTCTCAGTTGGGGGTGTTACAGATTCACCTGCAGGCCGGATTTCAGTCGCGTTTTCTGCACTTTTAACCTCGTTTGCATTCAAAGTATTTTCGGTACTTTCACCAGTATTTTCGCTCACAAATAAAAATCGTCTTCTTTATTGGAAACCTTAAATTTAACAATTATTTATGAATTTTTCAAGGGAGAGGAGGAGGGCGGGAAGTTGTTGTATTTCTTAAATAAAACAAATTATTTATGAAGAAAAATTCTCTGACTACTTTTTAATTGTTGCAGGCTCGCTGAGAATTACTTTTTCTACCAATTTTTGCATTAAATTGGAAATTCCCCTTATTTCTCTCTTCTCATACTTAGATCGCGGATAATGAATTGAATCACTTGTGATTTCAAAATCCTTTTCCAGAGAATATATATCATAAGTTTTTTTATCAGGGTAAGATTGTGGAACTGGCCTTCCAAAATTAAGTGCATTACCTGTGCTCATTAGAACTACATATTTATATTTCCCTTTTTCTTGAACCGCATAATCTTCACCGATATAATCCGCTACCTTAGAAATTATTGTATCACCCGGTTTAAAAGGTGGGCCGTCGCTTCTTGTACCACATATTCCGCCAATGCTTTCTAAAACCCATTCATTTTTCTCTAGTTTATAAGTGCTGCCCCAAAATTCATTAAATAAGCTAAAAAAAGTAAATGATGAATTATTAATTATCTTAAATGCAGGTTCGCTTCCTATTAACTCATCCCAATTTGAAAATATTTTTATCTCTTTAGGAGCTTTATAATAGCGATAAATATCAATATTTTCTAAAATAATTCTGTTGTATTCGGCCTCAATTATTACTTCTTTTTCATCTCCATATAAATGAAAATTATATTTTGATTCTTTCCAATTTGTATCGTTCTTACTGTAAAGTATAGTTATCTCGTTTTCAGAATATAGATTTAAACTGTCTTTGAAAAGTACTTTTTCATTCAGGCTGAAAGCTGATTGAATATTTGCAACTGTGTCTTTACCTGATATAAAAACAACTTTATAAGAGCTTAAATTTATGTAACTGTCTCTTATGAATTGTTTAATTGTAAGGGATGTTTTTGCGAAGGTAATATTTGCGAGGGCTAATAAAAAAAATAAAATTAGCTTTTTCATGGCGGTGCTTTATCTATGAATATATAAATAAAAAAATTAATATAGAAGTTTTTTCTGGTATTCATTTCAATTTTATGCAGTCATGTTTTGTTGTCAGTTTATTAATTGTTTCTGAGCTATTCTTATAATTGATACCGCCCCCTCAGTCCCACTCCTTCAAAAAGGAGGGGGAAGCTTGTGTAAAAATATAAACCTCTCGTTCCGATGCTTCAGCGTCGGAACGGAAGAACACAAAGCTAGCCGGCCTTATAAATTTTCCGTAAAGAAAATCACGAGAACAATCGCAGGCGAGAAGCATGTCTGAGCGAAGCGAGTTTACTTCGAGCGCGATTTTCGGAGTGATTTTTAGGGAAATTTATAGAGCCTTGATTTTTTTGGTTCTTTTTGTATCAAGACAAAAAGAACAATCAAACGAAGTTTGATGATTGGATTCCCGCTTTCGCGGGAATGACATAGCGGGTCCTGATAACAACCTGACAGGATTGAAAACCTGTCAGGTTTTTCTTCCCATTCCTACTAATAGGGAACATCTTCTTTACTTCCAAATCTATTCTTGTTAAATTTATTGCGCGGGAAAAGTTCCCCTCTCCTTACAAAGGAGAGGGGTTAGGGGTGAGGTCAAAATTGATACCGCTCCGCCTCGGCGGACTTTCAGCCCCTCTGTCCTCCTTGTAAAGTAGAGGATGCATAATTGGATAATTCGTATTCTTATTTTGCAGAAAAATTCATCAAAAACCCGTCAAAATTTGAAAATAAAAAATGGTAGTATTGAAAAAACAACAACGGAGTTTTAAAAATCCGACTATTTTACTACATTCTTTAAAATAAACTTCCCAACGAGGATCCCGCTAAAGCGGGACAGGCTGTTGGGAAGTAGTGAACTTAGGTTTAGAAGGGAGCAAGGGAAGCCCCTCATTTTCTAAGGAGGGGGAAAGGGGGTGGTCGCATAAGCAGAATATGATTGGATCCCTCGGGTCCCCGCTAAAGCTAGGCAAGCAAGCACGGGATGACAAGCTGTAAAATCATACCCGACTTTTTATCTGTGTCATCTTAGTCATCATAAAAATCTGTGTTAAACAAAAAGCCTTCGGCATTGGAGTTCCGAAGGCTTTCGTTCATAAATGACCTGACTTTATTTTGAAAAAGAATCAGGCCAATTTTTAAATAATCAAAAAGTTAAAATGTTATTGTGACATAATGCGGCTTTAGAAATATACGTTCCAACGCAGAAGCCCCGCTAAAGCGGGATTCGATAATTGATAACATCGGAACGAGGAGAACAAGCCCCCTCCTTTTTCTAAGGAGGGGGAAGGGGGTGGTCAAAGAACAAATGTGACAATAATGCGACTTTGAATCCTATATCTTAAATCTTAATTCTTAAATCACTTCACCAGCATCATCTTCTTCACATCGCTGAATCCGTTTGCTTCAAGCTTGTAATAATAAACTCCGCTTGGTAAAGCCGATGCATTAAAATCAACACTGTGCACTCCGGCATTTAGCTGCCCGTCAACAAGCTTTGTGATTTCTCTTCCCATGATATCATATATAGTCAGTTTTGCAAAAGAGTTCTGCTGAATCGTAAATGAAATTTTAGTTGTTGGGTTGAACGGATTAGGGTAGTTCTGCCCCAATGAAAAATTATCAGGAGTTGTTGAGTTATTTCCTGTGCCTGTCATTGTTCCGCTTTGTCCGCCTGTAACGTTATAGCCCATGCCGGAGGCATACTGCCAGCCAATGATACATGAATCGTTGTTGACGTTTCGGAATCCCGCAACGGGGGCGGCAAAGTTACCTGTACCAAAATTACCCGTAGGATTTGCAACATATACAGATTGAAAAACTCCTGCTTTGAATGGTAATCCCAGAACATAAGCTTTGCTGTCATAGCTCTGTACTTTATTTGCAATAGCAAAAAGGAAGTTATCGGTTGAACGTGGTCTTGCTTTTACATCTACGGTATAGCAGGTATCGGCTGTATTATCAAGATAACCGCTTTGCAAAAAGTTAGATGTATTATGCGAGTAGTTCTTTGAATAATAGTAGTATGGGTCCCAGTCGCCGTTTGCATATAATCTGTTAGCGGCAACCATCAGGTTTCTGCTTCTGTATCCCGGCGAAGAAATTCTTGGAGCTTTCAGATATCTGGTATCCATAATATTGTAGCTGTAGTCAACAGCGGCTCCGTAATTAGAAGAAGTTGTAAAGTAGATTGATTGCCCTGCGAATGCAAAGTTGCCTCTTACAACAGTAGCGGTAACTACAAGGTCTGAATCTCCCGGAGTGTTTACGTAAGCAATATCATTCTGCATATAGCAGCTATCACCTGCAGCCGATGATGTATAATAAAAGTACGCTCCGTTAGGGGAGTTTCCAAGCTCGTGTATGTTTGGTTCAGTATCAAACGGATTTGAGATGTACAGGTATTTTGATTTCAGATACTTGTTATTACCTGCACCGAGGGAATCCTGAGTGTACATAAAGTAAACAAATGCTCCGGTAGTATAGCGTGATGCATCGCTTGTCATTCTTGGGAAGCGGTAGTTGATGCTCAATTCTTCAGTATTAAGAACTCCGGAATTAAATCCTGCTCCGTCAGCTCTCATTCTGAAAATTAAAGCAGAGCTGAACGTGCCTGTTACGCTTACTCCTGCAGTTCCCCAGATGAAAGCAGAGTCGCCTCGGTTTATTACCTCTATATCCAGCTCATTAGGATTATAATCAAGCTCAGTATATTCGGGGAATGAAAAGTGATAGAAGCTGTTCCATGTCAATCCGTTGTTAGTGGATTTGTAAAACCACATTTCATCGCTTTCACCTACCATGTAACGTGTATAAGCTGCGTAGATATATCCGGTTATTCTATCGGTAGCAATTGCGCCTGAGTTAACCGGATGAGTTGAGTTGATCGCTGTGAAATTAAAATTATCTCCTTCACTTGATTGTGATGAAGCAACATTTGTAATGTGTGTAATATTCGGCTGCGCAGAACCTGAGAGATTATTGATTTGGTTCTGAATTAGTTTGATGTTGGAAAGATTGCCTTCGTTCTTTGCCTGTTTTAATTCCTTATATAAATTCTGCAGCTCGGGCGAGATAGATTGCGCTGAGTAATTGTTTGTTCCATCGGGAGCGATGTTTTGTGTCTGTGTGATTGTTCCAACGGATTTACTTTGGGAGAAAGTAATTCCTGCTGTTAAGATAAAGAGTAGAACTGCGAGTGTAATGTTTTTCATTTTTTAATTTAGTTTTATGAACTGCTGTAAAACTAAAAGGAAATGAACGGCTTATCAATCGTAAGTTTTTAAGGAGTGTGAAAGGGAATTTTTAAAAAACATTGTTTTTAGCGTAAAAACGAACAAAAATTTGTAAAATGTGAAAGACCTGTCCCTGCAAAACAAGGAACTGGTCTTAAAATTTTAATTCTCTACAAATTCTTTAAGCAATTTATTAAGCACATGGTCCCATCCGCCGTTGTATCCGCTGCGGGTTTCAGCACCTGCTTCTCCGTATTTATCAAAACCTGAGTGCGTAACTTTTACTTTTGTTTTACAGCCTTCTGGTTCAAGTTCATATTCAACATGGGTTATACCGGGGTCTCCGTTTATGAACCAGTCAAGCGCGAGCTTTTGCTCAGGAATGATTTCAGTTATTGTTAATGTATGCTTGTAATCTTTTCCTTCATGCTGAACATCCATGTGAAATGTATGTCCTGCTTCGAGTTCAAAATCGCCGGAGGCATGAAACCATTTTGCAAGGTCTTCCTTAGTAGATAACGCCTTCCATACTTTTGCTATGGGAGCGTTAACCATGATTTCTTTTATAATAGGTTCTGTCATTGTTGTAAGTTTTAACTGAATTAATTCGCTTCAACATATTTCTGTAGACCTGGAAGAACATGATTCCATCCGTTGTTGTAATCTTCTCTTGTCGCTCCGACAGTGTTAAGTGTAACTTTATCCCATCCGGAATGTGTAAGAGTAACTTTTGTTTTTCCGTCTTGCTCTTCAAGTTCATATGTAACAAGAGTATCGCTGAGCTTATCTTTCACTGCCCAGGTATATGAGAGTTTCTTTTCAGGAACTATCTCTGTTATGGTACAGATGTGCGGATATTCCACACCTTTGCTTGACCCGGTCATATGGAATGTTGTTCCGGCTTTCAGTTCAAAATCATTTGATGGCATAAGCCATTCTGCTATCTGCTCTTTTTCTGTTATAGCTTTCCAGACTTTTGAGACAGGAGCATCTATAGTAACTTCTTTTATTACAGGTTCTGTGTTATTCATTTTTGTTTTATAATGTTTCTGAATATTCTTTTAATTTGTTTGTAAAGTGATTCCAGCCGTTGATATAATCATTGGTAGATATTGCAGTTGTGTTGAACTTAACCTTATCCCAGTTTGAATGTGTAAGTGTAAGTTTAGTGCCCGAATTCATTTCCTGCAGTTCCCATGTTACGAGAGTTTCTCCGTCGATTGCAGATATGCTCCATGTATATGCTAATATTTTTTCGGGAATGATTTCTGTGATTGTGCAGGTGTGAGGATAACTTACTCCGTCTTTAGAGCCTGTCATTTTAAATGTATTACCGATTTCAGGCTTAAAATTTTCCGGCGGCATAAACCATTGGTCTATTTGTTCTTTTTCAGTTAATGCCTTCCATACTTTCGATACAGGCGCATTTATTATTACTTCTTTACAGAGTGTTCCTTCTATTACGGCTGATTCAGTTGAGTTCATTTTATTGTTTTAAGATTTATTAATTATTTTCAATAAAGTTTTTTAAGGAGTTAAGCTTGTCGTCCCAGAATTTATTATAGAACTCAAGCCATTTGTAAACTTCGTTCAGCGGTTCCGGATTTAATCTGTAATATCTTTCTCTTCCGTCTTTGCGCGCTTTAACAAGCTTGCTGGTCTCAAGGATTTTTAAATGTTTCGATACTGCAGGACGGCTGAACTTAAAATTTTTTGCGATGTTGTTCACATGCATTTCTTTTTCGGTAAGCATCATAAGCATCTGCCTTCTGCTTCCGTCTGCCAGCGCAGAAAATATACCGTCGATTCTTTTGCTCATTTAATTTATGATGTTAATAAACTTTAAAAATAAAAATGTGTAACTTTTTAGTTACACAAAAATACGTAACTTTATGGTTACGTGTCAAGTGGAAAGTTTCTTCCCTAAATAAAAAAATTATAATTAAGATTATTTCAGAAGTATCATTTTTTTTGTATCTGAAAATCCGTTGGATTCAATTGTGTAATAATAAATTCCCGATGACAATTTTAAATTGTCTGTATTCAGTTCTACTTCATATGTTCCGGCAGTTCTATGGTTATTTACTAAAGTCGCAATTTCTTTTCCGAGAATATTGTATAGCTTTATTGTTACAAACCCTTCCTTTGCAAGAGAATATGAAATTTGTGTTGAAGGATTGAACGGGTTCGGGAAATTCTGTGAAAGACTATAAGAAATAATCTGCATGTTCGTATTGCCTGTACCGGTAACTGAACCGAATGGAAAATTTGTACCTGCTGCAGTTGTATTGTAATATGCTTTAACCTGATTGGTATCAGTTAGCCCGATATTCACAGTCTGTGAACCTGATGCAGAAGCGGTAGTTCTTGCAACAAGCAGTAATGTTCTTGCTGTATCAAGAAATTTAAATTTTATTGAATCAAATGTGATTGGTCCTGAAGCGAAGGCCCTGCTCTTCAACTTTACATCACCTGTACTCACAAATCCGTTCTTATCCTTATCAAAATATAAATCGAAGCTTGTAATGTTCGAAGCAGTTGCAGTTGTTGTCATACCGAACTTCAGAGTTCTTAAAGAGCCTACTTGCGGATTTAAACTTGTCGATATTTTTATTCCTACTAATTCGCGTGCCGTATCAGATGCTGCCAGAGTGGAATTAATAAGCATATTACTTCCTCCGTTTATTCCCGCTACTACAAATTTAGGAGAGTTAGTCGAAGCGTATGCATCAATTTTTCCTGCTCCGTACCGTTCATCTTTACCGGGAGTACCCATATCAATTGCAGTCATCTGAATTATTTTCGCAATATCCTGCGGAAGCAATTCGGGATTTATAGAGAGCATCAAAGCAACTACGCCGGCAGTGTGTGGAGTAGCTGAAGATGTTCCAAGAAAAGGAGAGCCATAACCGGTTCCTGATAATACATAGCATGCAAGGGTACCGTCCCCCGGAGCAGCAACATCAGGTTTTAATAAACCCATCGAGTCCGGAACTTCAATAGGCGCTACTCTGCTGTAAGGATAATCTTTGTGAGCGCTGTCTATTGGGAAAGTATAGCTTCCCCATAGGCTCCAGTTTCCCCATGTAGTTGGACCGTAAGGTGATGTTGAATGTATCAGTCCCGTACTCACATCTATGTTGGCAGTTCCAATTACTCCTCCTATTCCTCCTCTTTTTAACTGGTCTGGATGAAGCCATGGCGGAGGACAATTTCCTGCAGTGGAAATATTATTTGGTATACCACGAATATTTGCGTCGTTGCTTGTTGAGTTTGTATGCATCACACCTGCTGCAAGAGATATATCTGTTACAAGTCTGAATTGAGAATAATTTGGCGGGTCAGTTGGCGAACCCCACTTCCAGCTCAATGAGCTGGTGATAACATCTGCGCCCATTAATAAAGCGTATTGAAATCCGAGCCATTGATTTGCCTGTGTGCCTCCGTTAGTTCCGTCGTTTCTCATTATAATACATTTTGCCTCAGGCGCTACACCAGTTTGTGTTCCCATTGTACCATCACCAATTATCTGGCTTAATGTTGCTGTGCCATGGTCATTAGTTGCAGGGTTGTTTGTATTGGTAGCAAAGTTCCATCCGATAAAATCATCAACTTTTCCGTTTCCGTCATCATCGATGCCGTTTACATCTCCCGCATCAAACGCAGAAGTTGTTCCCGTTCCCCAGATAACAGTCATACCATTATGATTTGCGTCTTCACCTAGATTCTGATAAACACCTTTTACGAGGTCGGGGTGCCTCCACCAGAATCCGTTATCAACATTTCCGACAAGAACACCCTTCCCTTTATTTCCTTCAGCCCAGCATAAATCAGCTTTCAAAAAAGGAATCCCCGGGTTAATTGTCATTGGATTTGCATTATTAGTATTAAAAGGAATTCGCGGAGTGACTACATCAGTTAACTCTTCAGTCGGAGTAGGGTAATCATAATAAATCATGCTCACTTCGTTAAACTTTGTCAGCTCAAGAATAGCGTCTCGATTTGATGTTGTCACTATAGCATTGCTAACCCATAATACTTCATAATTCTGAACAGCATTCATTGACTTTTGCATGTTCAGGAAAGATTTAACATTTGCCTGATGATGCTCAGCATATTGCTGCAGTCTTTCGATTACAATTTTTCTTCTCTCATTTCGGGGAGTATCATAAGGTATATCTGCAAAATCCTGTAAAGTAAGATGGCTGTCAAACAAAACATAAACCGGAATAAATTCAGATTCCGTCGATTGATTCATTTTTTGCTGAAGCGAAGGGGAGATTTTGGGATTTGCCCAAAGAGGGCAGAAAAATCCTGTAAGTAAAATTAATACAATTAATTTACTCATACTTGAAAAATTTAAGTTGAGTGGATTAATTAAACATACAGGTATTTATTTTTTTAAGCAATATCCTTAAAAATTTCATAGGTAAATGTGCTATTTTGCGGTGTATTCAAATTATAGTATAATAATAATTTTTTAAAAGGAGTATATTTTATTATTCTTTTTAATATAGAATGTACGGCATGTATAATCTTTCAATAAAAAATATGGTCTGCGCGCGCTGCGTAAAAGTTGTCAGGGATGAGTTAACAGGTCTGGGTTTAAATATTACTGAAGTCAATCTTGGAAATGTTACACTTGATAAAAAACCTTCAGCTTCACAGTTAACAAAAATTTCCAATGTATTAGAGCAAAACGGATTTGAACTTCTTGACGAAAAAGGCGCAAAGACTATTGAGCAGATCAAAAATTTAATTATTGAATCTGTTCATTACAATAAAGGAGATAAGAAGGAAACAGAAAATTTCTCTTCCTATATTTCAAAAAAACTTAATCTGGATTATAATTATTTAAGCAGCCTGTTTTCATCAATTGAAGGAATAACTATTGAAAAATTTACCATACTTCAAAAAATAGAAAAAGTGAAAGAGCTTCTTGTTTATGATGAGCTTTCACTGGGGGAAATTGCATTCAATCTCGGCTACAGTAGTGTGCAGCATTTATCTAATCAGTTTAAAAGCGTAACAGGAATAACACCTTCTCAGTTCAAACAAACCCACTCAAAATCTTTATCGGCGCGTAAACCGCTGGATAAGATTTCATAAATATCCTTAAAATCCTTCCTTAAAATTTTATAAATCATTTTCGGAATTATGTAACGGACTTTCATTGCAGTCTTCATAATTTTGTATAGTTAAGATTATTTATAAAATTTAAAATCTAATATGAAACACAGTTATAAAATTACAGGAATGCACTGTGAAGCGTGTGTAGGAAAAGTGCAGAAAGCAATTGTGCAAATCCCTGATGTCGAAAATGTTGTGGTAACTCTCAATCCTCAGCAGGCAGTTGTTACGATGAGAAAGCACATTGAAACAAAGAAATTAAACGAAGCTATAAAAAGCGCTGGCAAGTATTCACTCGAAGAAATGCATGAATCTCATTCAGTTATTCATACAGAAATTCATTCAGATTCAAATAAGCCTTTGAATCCTTTTGCAGCAGTTGAAGAAGAGAAAAGCAAACTCACTACTTTCACTCCGTTAATAGTTATTTTTATTTACTTAATGGGATTCGTAATTCTTTCAGCAGTTAACAAAGGTGAGTTCAAACTGATGCATGAAATGAATAATTTCATGGGAGGATTTTTTATAATCTTCTCGTTTTTCAAATTCCTGAACCTTTCAGGATTTGCAGATGCTTACTCGACTTATGACGTGATTGCAAAAAAATGGAGAGGATATGGATTTATTTATCCGTTCATTGAGCTTGGATTAGGTGTCAGCTATTTATTCCACACGTTTCCGCAAACTACTAACATAATTACTTTGTTGGTAATGAGTATAAGCTCCATTGGAGTGATACAAAGCGTTCTTAAGAAAAATAAAATTCAATGCGCATGTCTTGGAACTGTTTTTAATTTACCGATGACAACGATAACAATAATAGAAGACTTACTGATGGTTATAATGGCTGTAGTAATGTTAATTTTTTTAAACTAAAATTTTTTAATTATAAAAATGAAATCAATAAAAATAATTTTCGCATTAACTTTATTAGTTCTTTTAACAAATACATCTTTTGCTCAGCACCATCATCACGATGACGATACAACTAAAACAAAGAAAGATACAATGGATATGAAGATGCCAAATGAAACACCTGAAAACATGAGTGATTCGAATAAGCATGACCACTCAAAAATGAATATGGATGGAGAAATGAATATGTCCGATTCCACAATGAATTCTTTTATGAACTCTTCGGAAAATCCTTCCATGAATAACCATGATATGCATTTGCACGGAAATATGGATGATATGGCAATGTCACATTCGTATTCACTCAGTCTGCCAATGAACAGGAACGGTTCGGGAACAGGATGGCTGCCCGATGCATCACCTATGTACGGTTATATGGTTCACTCAAATAACTGGATGCTTATGTTTCACGGGGGAGTATTTTTAAGATATACGAGTACTAATATAAACAATGAAGGTAAAGGAGGGGCGAGCATGTTCGATGCGCCGAACTGGTTCATGGGAATGGCTCAGAGAAAAATCGGTGCAGACGGATTAATAAAATTCGGACTGATGATGTCATTGGATAGATTAACTGAAAGGGGAGACGGATATCCTTTACTGTTCCAGTCAGGTGAAACATGGCAAGGAAATCCGTTGGTGAACAGGCAGCATCCGCATGATTTGTTTTCAGAGTTGAGTATTGCATACACTCAAAGATTGAGTAAAGATGTTGATGTAACAGGGTACTTCGGTTATCCCGGCGAGCCTGCGTTGGGTCCCGTTGCATTTATGCACAGAGTATCGGCAGGAAATAATCCCGATGCGCCGCTTTCACATCACTGGCAGGATGCAACACATATTACGTTTGGTGTTGGTACATTTGGAGTGCGGTATAATATATTTAAAATAGAAGGTTCTATTTTTAATGGAAAGGAACCTGATGAGAACAGGTATAATTTTGATAAAGGTGAATTTAATTCATACAGTTACAGAGTGTCCGTTAATCCCGACAGAAATTTTGCGCTGCAGTTTTCGCAGGGATTTATAAAAGCTCCCGAAGCATTAGAGCCTGAAGTAGATGTAACCAGAACGACGGCTTCAGTAACACACAGTTACAATTTTACAAAGACCTCGAATCTGAACACAACTATTGCATGGGGAATGAACGATAAGAAAAGCGGTGAAGGTGATAATCATAAAGAGCATTCTTTGCTGCTTGAAAGTAATTATGAAATTAACAAAGCAAATTTATACGGTAGATATGAGTTTGTTGAAAAGGATGCAGAGGAGCTTGCGCTTTCAGGATTTGAACACGGAAGAAAATTCAGTATAAATGCTTTTACACTTGGGACAAATTACAAAATTGGAAATGCGGTCGGAGCGGATGTTTCGTTAGGGCTTCAGGGAAGTTTGTATTTTATACCGTCGGATCTGGAAACTTACTATGGAAAGAATCCGGTTTCGGCTCAGATTTATCTTAAGTTATCTCCTATGTTAATGAAATAGCATAGTATCTATAAGAGGCAATAGGAAAACCAAAATCTTGTGTAATTTTATGTAAATGGTTAGAATATATCAAATAAACAACTAATAAAACAATAATTTGTTGAAAACTTACGATGGGGCGTAAGTTTTGGTATAAGATTTTACAAGAAGTTAGTCTCACTTAAAAAATAAGCATATACCCCCAAAATCTCCATTGCAAAAGTCGTAAAAACTGACTAATTTAGAGATTACACCAATGGAGTCGTAGTTCAGTTGGTTAGAACGCCTGACTGTCACTCAGGAGGTCGCGAGTTCGAGTCTCGTCGATTCCGCCAAGCTAAAAAGTTAAAACCCGGAAGGCTTTCGGGTTTTCTTTTTTATACTCTAAAGAGTTCAAATTCTTAACAAATATTGATTCACATTGCTCTTACCAATCTCAGAAATAAAAGCGCGTCTGAAAAGAATAAAGCTTCTTGTGTCAGATGTTGACGGAACGCTGGTAAACAATCAAAATCAAATCGGAGAGCTTGCAAAAGATTTAGTTGCCAAACTAAAGAAAAAAAATATCTTATTCTCTCTCGCTTCACAAAGAATTTATTCATCTTTAATTCCTATTGCTTCCAGTCTTGATATCGAAATTCCACTTATTTCTCTTAATGGAGCCTTAGTAAAGGGAAGAAACGGAACAGTGCTTAACAAATCTGTCATCAATCCAAAAACCGTTGCAAAAGCAATTACTCTTGCACAAAACTCTATGGTTCGCATCGCACTTTGCTATAATGATGAAATTATTTACACTGATGATAACTCAGTTCTAAAAGATTTTATGTCCCGAGTGGGAACAACATACCGTCTTGTAGATTCTTATGAAAATTATATGGATGATGTGCTTGAAATTATTCTTATGGGTAACGACAAAGCTAACGTAAAGAGTATCATGAGCAAGATGAAATTTCCTTTCAATTTCTCTCTGAAGATAAAATACTACCGTTCCAACAGCATGAATAAAATTTACAATCTTGAAATATTGAGAAAAGGTGTTAGCAAAAAAACGGGATTGAAAGAATTAACCAAATATCTTGGGGTGAAAAAAAATGAAGTCGTTGTTTTTGGGGACTGGTACAATGACCGAGATCTCTTTGATTTCGGTGGTTTAAATGTTGCCTTGAATAATGCGGTACCTGAACTAAAAGAAAAAGCAAATTATGTAACAGAGAAAACTAATGATGAAGATGGCGTAGGTCATTTTTTAAAATTAGTTTACGATTCTGTTTCTTAACCTAACATCTTATAGTGGCTTCAAAAAATCATTACGATTCCTTAGCGCCATTCTACGATACCGTAATCGGTAAAAACAATTCTTCAAAAAAATTCTTACTTAATACTGCGAAAAAATATTTAAAGACAGGTTCAAAAATTCTTGAGCTCGGCTGCGGCACTGCTGAAAATCTTGCAGAGTTCAGCAGCAAATATTCTTTAACTGGTATTGATATTTCCGAAGGCATGCTTAAAGTTGCGTGCAAAAAAATCAAGAAAGCAAAATTTGTTCAGGGAGATATTTCAAACTTCAGTCTTGAGGAAAAGTTTGATATGATTTTTTGCGTGTATGATACAATAAATCATCTGGATAATTTTTATTCATGGATATCACTTTTTAAATGTGTCAGGAATCATTTGAATGAAGGCGGGATTTTTATTTTTGATTTTAATACTTTGTATAAACTGAATATATTATCGCAATCCGATATTTATCCTGAGTTTCCCGGCGAAGATACACTTCTCCTTAATGTAAAAAAAGAAACTAAAAATCTTTTTCATTGGGAGATAAAGTACTTCAAGCATGTTTCAGCGGCAAAATATGAATTAATAAAATCGGTGATTCCTGAATCAGGTTACGAAACCACAAAGATTTTATCTGAAGTAAAAAAGAATTTTACTTTATTAAATACTTATAACGAAAATTTCAAAAAGGCAGCAAAAAATTCTTTAAGAATATTTTGCGTAGTTAAACAAAAATAATCTAATTTTTATTTGTATGAAAAAAATTATAGAGTGTGTCCCTAATATTTCAGAGGGAAGAGATGAAAAAATTATAAATGCATGCGCTGATGCAGTGCGAGCAGTTCCGGGAGTTACACTGCTAGATGTTGACCCGGGCAAATCAACCAACAGAACTGTATTTACATTCGTTGGCGATCCCGATGCAGTAGTAGAAAGTGCGTTTCAGTTTGCAAAGAAGGCATATGAATTAATTGATATGACTAAGCACTCAGGCGAGCATCCGCGTATGGGAGCAGTGGACGTTGTGCCTTTCGTTCCCGTTGCCAATGTTACCACTGAAGAATGTGTTGAGTGCGCAAAAAGATTCGGTGAGCGCGTGGGAAAAGAACTTAACGTTCCTATTTATCTATACGAAGAAGCCTCGAACAATCCCGACAGAAAGATGCTTAAGCAAATCCGTCAGGGTGAGTACGAAGGCATCAAAGACAAAATTTATAAACCCGAGTGGAAACCGGATTTCGGTCCGCAGGAGTTTATTCCCAAATCAGGCGCAACTGTTACAGGCGCAAGATTTTTTTTAATAGCATACAATGTTAATATACTCGGCACAAAAGAGCAGGCGCATAAAATTGCGCTGAATGTCCGCGAGCAGGGAAGAAGCGCTGATGAACCGGGAAGATTGAAAGCCGTCAAGGGTATCGGATGGTATGTTACTGAGTACAACATGGCGCAGGTCTCAATGAATCTTGATAACTATAAAATCACTCCGCCTCATATTGCATTCGAAGAGTGCGCTGCCGATGCAAGAAAAATGCATCTTGCAGTTGCAGGTTCTGAGCTTATCGGACTCATTCCGCTTGAAGCAATGCTCATGGCTGCCGATTATTATATAGAGAAAGAAAATTTATTTTTAGTAGATGAAGCGCAGAAGATAAGATTAGTAATTGAGCGTCTGGGACTTTCATCCATCTCTCCGTTCATTCCTGAAAAAAGAATTATTGAGTACATGATAAAAGAAGAAGGCGCAGAGCCCCTTGCTTCTTTAACAGTAAGAAATTTTGTTGAGCTTGTCGGCGCGCGTACATCTGCACCGGGCGGCGGAAGCGTCTCTGCTCTGATTGCTTCGATGGGTGCAGCGCTTGGAGCAATGGTAGGCTGGATGACTTATGGTAATAAAAAGTTCGAGCATTTAGATGCTACAATGAGAAAACTCATAGGACCGCTTCATTATAAAATGAAAGAGCTTATTCCGTTGATTGATGCCGATACAAATGCATTCAATGATTACATGCTTGCAATGAAAATGCCTAATAAAACTAAAGAAGAGCAAAAAGTGCGTCATGCAAAAATGCAGGAAGGACTGAAGAAAGCTATCACAGTTCCGTTCTCAGTAATGACAATTTCTGATTCGTGCTGGGAATATATGATTAAAATGGCGAAGGATGGGAATATTTCTTCTGCAAGTGATCTGGAAGTCGGTGCTAAATCTCTGGAGACAGGTATATGGGGTGCTTATAAAAATGTTCTTATAAATCTGAACAACATTGATGACGAAGCTTACAAATCTGATATGATTACAAAAGGTGAAGAGATTTTAAAAAATGCAGAGAAAAACTGTAAAAAAGTCTGCTCGATTTTAGAGAAGAGATAGTAAGAGATAGAAAGAAATAAATTAAGCTCTATGTTCCTCTTTGTTTTTTTCTAGTATGGAGTTTACATTTTTCAGAATATCCTGAGACAGGTTTTCAACAAGCTCCAGATCTTTTTTAATTTCATCAAAGCTTTCTGATTTATCGTCTGATATTTTTCTGAAATGATTCATTGAAATTCCCTGAATAGTTACAATAGGCAGTTTCAGTTCTTCACTTATAATTTCAAGAATTTCATTTTTCTTTTTTCTAAGATTATTCAGTTCGTCATTTGCTTTCTGAAGCTCAGTATTTTTTTCCTGTAGAAGTTTTGTTTCTTTTCGTGACTGGTGAATGGTCAGAGCGTTATTAAGCTCTTCCGTTTTCGCCTTATTTTCCTGCAGAATTTTTTTGTGTTCAGAATCAGTAAAAGCTTTAAAGTACACAAATGCATTTTTGGAATCTCCCGAATTTTTATAGCATAGTGAAATCAGCTTCAGGATTTCCGGTCCGCCTTCATCCGAATCTTCCAGTGGGAGAAGCATTTCAAGCGCTTCCGTAAACTTCTTTTTTTCAATAAGCCCTCTGGCTTTTTCCAGTTCAAGATACATAAATTAAAATGTTACTTTGAAAGTTGTTCCTTTGCCGAATTCAGATTCAAATGAAATCTCTCCTCCTGCAAGCTCAGTTAATTTTTTTACGATTGAAAGACCCAGCCCTGTAGAGTTTTCTCCCGCAGTCGGCTTATTGCTAATTCTTGCAAACTTCTGAAATACTCTGCTCTTTTCTTCTTCCTTTATACCAAGTCCGTTATCGGTAATTTCAAAAACTGTTTTTGTATCTGTATTTTTATAATAACTAATTTTCACCTCACTGTCTTTGTGAGAATATTTAAGAGCATTCGAGATTAAATTTATTAATATCTCTTTTATCACCACTGCATCGTTGTTCAATACTTCTGCATTTGCTTCGCCGATCAAATTTACTTTTACGTTTTTTTGTGTTGAGTATGTTTCAAATTCCGATATAATATTTTCCAGCAAGGTCTTCACATTTATTTCTTCGGGATGCAGTGTGATATTTCCCGATTCAATTTTATTTATATCGAGAAGGCTGTCGATTATCTGAAGCATTCTTTGAGATGTAAGAAATATTTTCTCAAATGAGTTTATCTTCTTTTCAGATGCGAGTTTTTCAAAATTTCTTTTAATATTCCCCGCTATCAGAATAATATTTGTGAGAGGATTTTTTAAATCGTGCACTACCACTCCGAGAAAATCATTTTTTTCTTTATCTACTTCTATAAGCTGGCGGTTTATTTCAAACAGCTCTGCATTTTTTTCTTTAAGAATTTCCGATTCCTTTTGGGACTCATGCAGATGACTGACAATTTTTATATTCTCGAGATTCTTTTTGTTAAGTAAGGAAAGATGCTCTATGCGTGTACTTCTGAACAGCTCGTGATAATGCAAGGCTTCATCATATTTTTCAAGTTTCTCATATAACTCGGAAAAATTTGAATACACAGTTATTAAAAGTCTGAACATCCCTTTTTCTCTCAATATTTCAACTGCGCTTTTGTAAAGCCGTATAGCATCATTCGTTCTTCCCAGAAAATGATATGTTTCTCCCATGGCAGTAACACATTCACCGTAAACTCCCCAGTTATTATTTTTTATTGCAAGGTTTACTACGCGCTCAAAACATTCCAGTGCTATATCAAATTTTTTCTGCTTCCAGTACACTGTACCTATAAACATAATAATATAGCAGCTGAGTATTTCATTGTTCAGCCCGTCTGCATTTACATCCTCTGCAATTTTTAAATGAGCAAGCGCTTTATCATACTCTCCTGTGATGGCATACATATTACCGAGATTGCAGTTAGTCACACAAACTCCGTAGTTATCATTTATTTCAGAGGCTATCTCCGATGAAATCTTTACAAATTCGATTGCTTTATTTAAATCATTTAAAATATTCTGATAATAGTTTGCAGCATTGTTATAAAATTTATGCTGAAGGAGCAAATCTTTAACAGCAATGGATTTCTCAAGTCCCCGGAATAAAAACTCGGCCTGTTTTGAAGTATCGCCGATATCTGCATAAGCTTTGGAAAGAATAAGGCAGCAGTATGCCTCACGTTTGCCTTCATTTAATTTAACATATACAGGCAAAGCAGCACTGCAGTACTCAACGGCTTTTTCAGGGGTTTCAAGTTTATCGTAATTATTACCAATGGCGTAGGAGGCGTCGGCGATTCCGCGCTCAAAATTTATTTGTTTGCAGTAGGATAAAATAGATTTTAAAGATTCGTTTGATTCTTTAAGTTTACCGGAGCGGCCCAACTCTCTTGCAGTTTCGATTTGTTGCAGGATATTATCAGTTTCAGCAGTGAACATTAGAACAAATTAACAAAGAATTTCATAAATAAAAATTTAATTGAAACAAATTTCCTAAAAATTGGTTTCAGTAAAAAAGCATATGAAATATTTTAAATTTTTAATAGCACTTTTAATTTTTATTTCAACAGCAAGGGAGTCATATTCGCAGTCTTCATTTGTACCTGGATTATATAATACTGGAATGGACGATTTCAATAATCTCCTCGCCGACGGAGAAACTGACTCGCATTATCTTTTAATAGAAAGCGCCGATATGAATTATCCCGGACCTGATGCAAAAGTGATTTTATCCAACGAGTTTCCCATGGGAAACTGGTATCCGAACGGCGATAAATCAAAATGGATTGCTCCGCGCACAGACGCAGGCAAATGGAATGAAGAAGGAGTTTATATCTACAGATTATATTTTGATCTCACGGGACATGATTTGAACAGCACTGTAATAAAAGGCGGATGGAGCACAGATAACAACGGTGTGGATATTTTGATCAACGGACAAAGCACAGGCTTCGCAACACCGTTTGAAGCATTTAAAGGAGGTTTGTTTCCGTTTGAAATAAAATCAGGATTCGTGCAGGGAGTAAATACACTCGACTTTATAGTAAATAACGGATATGCACCAACAGGTTTACGTGTTGAATTTGCGCCGACGAATAAAACAATTACTCTGAGATAAAGTCTTTATGTTTAGGGAACAAAATTGTAAATCTTTTGTGATTTATCTACCAGAGTAATCAAACATCTCATGTCTATGTTCAGATTAAACTCCTTGAATGTAAGCATATACTCATAAGATTTCACAGCCTTAACAACTGCTGCTCCTTCTCCCATATCAAACTCCCTTGCATCGTACGATTCTTTCACCGTCTTGCCCGGGAAGACAATAGTAAAAGGCGCTCCTCCAATTGTCGGAATAGTTTGAATCGGTACTCTGAATGCGTTTCTTAATGCCGGAAGTTTCATTGAACAAAAATAGAGTGACAGCGCGTCCGGTGCAGGTAATGAAGCTCCGGCAAATGGCACAGACATTGAATTTGAAACTGCAACAGTAAAATCCTGAAGTGAGTTTATACTTATTGTTGCGGGTCCCTGAGATATCATGTAGGACTGAGGAAAACTATAATTAGTAAACGGAATGATATGGTTACGGTAAACATCCGGTGTCTGTGGGTCCGGAAATCCTATCATAACCTCGATGTTTCGAGATTCATAAGGATTAATTATTACCGGATCTTTTATTATCCAGTGTTCTCTGTTGTTATGGTCAAAGTCTTTCAGATAGGGAACTTCTACTCCTCCTGAAACAGGACTGAGATTCATTATACCGCTTTTGAAATGATTTATTTGTTTATTAAATATCCATATATCGGCATATACAGATGATGGAATAGAATTGTAATCTGCGCCGGCATCGATAGCTTTATTATCAATACATCTAATCAGATAAATATACATATCATATTCCATTGTACTGCCGTCCTTTGAAGCATCCGTGGGATTCATATTGTCGCCATACTCACATCCCCATCCTTTAGGCACTACATTAATCTGGGAATAAGAATTACAGTATAGGAAGAAAGAAAAAATAAATAGGGAAATACGCAGATTGTATTTCATATTAAACAATTTAGAGTTATTGAATAATAGTTTCAGGATATTAAAAAAAATGAGATTTAATAACAAATGCATAATTTTGAAAGAATTTTTTATATAACTTTTATTGTATTATCCTATCTTAATTAACAATTTCGATTTATTTTACTATATTGAAATTAAAAATTACGGAGAATAATTTGAAAAAAATAATATGTACTCTCCCCCTCATCCTGCTATTTCTTTCCCTCGTAACACATAATGGATGCAAACAAGAGGACGAAGTAATTACTCCTGTTGTAGATGAAAATGTTGATAAGGAATCGGCTTCGGCAAAGAACATCTCCATGGTAATAAAGTTCTTAACGGACGCTAATTCATTTGGGTGGGCGGAAGCAAATAACATTACTCCTGTCACAAATTTTTGTCCCAATTTATATAATGATTCAGCTCAGGTACCGCATGTTTTAGATGTCGTTTATTCAGCATTTCCGGGATGTGCAGGAATGGATGGGGTAAGAAGAAGCGGGAAATATACGCTTTCATATACTTTGAATTCAGCAGGTGATTCTCTTTATTCAGAAATTTCTTTTAATGATTTCAGAATCTATAAGAATAATGATTTGAGCGATACGGTTATAAGAATTATTGGCGGACTTAAATTTTCTTCCAAAAGAGTCAGCGGTACAAGTTACAGGTTTCATTCAAGCGGAGAAGTATTTCTCCAGACATTATACACCGGTAATAAAGATTTTGTAATCACTTCACTGGAAGGCACAGCTAATCTCAATTCATTATCAGATGTAACGGACGATACATACACTCTTTACGGAACAGGCAATATAGATGACAGCGGAAACAGTGCATCATACGGAATTTCAATCGCTGCTTCAACGCCGCTTTTGTTTAATTCTACATGTAAATATCCTCTGACAGGAACTGCTAATTTTACAAAGGGAGGTGTAACGACGGGCTGTGATTTTTCGCCAAACTCCGGAAGCTGTGATGCAATTGTGAAATTTACCAGAGGTTCTTTCAGCAAGACAGTTGACCTTTCAACAACAAATTTTTAAAATTAAAAAGCCGGGTACTGCAGTTAGCTGTATCCGGCTGTTCTTTTTAAAAATTATTTCACTTATACCAGTGTAAAAAATTCTTCATTATCTAAAAAGTGATGGCGTATTACCTGCGCTCTTACAAGATTTATAAGTGTCCTGCTTGCTCTTCTTTCAGAAATATTTACCAGCCTTTTAAATCCCTTCACGGTTATTTTCTGATTCAATTCCAGATAAGCGAATAAAGCTTTTTCAATATCACCGATGTAAAGCTTAAGAGGAGTTTCCGTATCAACGGAGCTCTTTAAAATTTTCTCTGCTTCCTTAGATGCTATTATACTTTTATCATTGAAGCGGACATAAACTTTGCCGTTCTCATTTTCATCTTCAGAAATTATGCGGTGCGGTTTATTTTTGCTCTCGGGAATTTTTACAACAAGTATATCTTTATTTTTTATGTAAAGAACTTCTGAATCGAATTCAATTTCAGGTTCGCAATAAAATTTGGCAGTGGTGGAGATAAGTTCTATTTCTTCCTTTTCGCTTTCAATGCCGTAGATGGTTTTATCGTCATCTACTCCGAAAAGTATTACCCCGCCTGAAGTATTTGCAAGGGCACAAATTTCTTTAGCAATTTTTTCGGGAGTTGTAAATTTTCTTTTGAATTCTGTCTTTATTCCTTCACCGGCTTCAATTAATTCGTAAAGCTCAATTAAGTACATTTATGTCTGATTCCTTATGTTAATATTTTTATCAAGATAATCCTGAAGTATAATTTGCGCGGAAATGCTGTCTATCATCGACTTATTCTGCCGTTTGCTTTTCTTCATTGAAGAGCTTGCAATGTAGCCCGAAGCCATTTTACTTGTAAATCTTTCATCAAAAATTTCGATTTTTATATCTTCTTTTTTTGATAAAAAAAAACTTTGAAGGCGTTCGATAAAATTATCGACCTCCAAAGTTTGTAAAGTTTTTTCAGACTTAAGATTTAAAGGATAGCCGACGACAATAACATCGGCATCTTCATCCTTTATAAACTTGTATATATTTTCCTGCAATTTACTGTCATTAAGTATCGCGCCTCTTTCAAATGAAAAGCGAAGTGTCTCGTCAGATACGGCAAGACCTACACGTTTAGCACCGAAATCTATTGCGATAACTTTTTTAATAACAGTAAATTTTGATTAAATGTTGCACACACTGCAACAGTTAATCTTTTTTGAAATTATAATATTAGGTAAAAATTTAGCTTAAAGGATTAGCGATTTTCTCTTTAAGGAAATTCTTAAGAATTTTACCCGGTTTGAAATGCATTTTTCTTCTGCCGGGTACAAATACAAATTCGCCGGTTTTAAGATTTCTTGCCTTTGGTTTTGGTTTTGTTTTCTTTACTTCAAAAACACCAAAATCTCTTATTTCAATTCGGATAGTAGGGTCAGCCATCATGATAAGCTCCCTCATTGAATCAAAAAGAGAGTCAACGATGAGTTTTCTCGTTACTCTTCTTCCGATCAATTTTTCTTCCATTTTTAATTCTACATCTTTTCTTGTAAGTGTCTTTACACGGTCAATGTTCCTTTTCTTCGTCTCTTTGATTTCAATGTAAGTCTCTTGTGCCATTTTTTTCTCCTATTGTTTGGTTGAATCTTTTTAAATATAAAAAAGATGAATACAATATTAATGCTGTTGAGACCAGCATTAAATAATACTGAATGCTAAATAGGGCAGATAAATTAAGAGTCGAAATTAAAATTACCACGCCAATACTAAATACGGCAATTTTGCCCGGATAGTTTGACATAAGGGTAATTTTTTTTCGTCCCTTTAATATTAATCCGAAAAGAAGGATTAAGATATCTCTCAATACTACTATCAAAACAAACCATAATGGTATTTTGTTTAGTATCAGGAGAATCAAAACAAGAGTTACTACGGATATTTTATCTGCCAGTGGATCTATTATTTTCCCTAGCTCTGTAACCTGATTTAGCTTTCTCGCCAAAAAGCCGTCTAATAAATCAGTTGCATACATACTTAATAATATTACTATTATTAAGCCTTTGCTTCCTTCATTATCAGTAATCAACAGATAACTTAGGGGAAATAAAAGAATTATCCTAAAAATAGATAAAAAATTTGAAATATAAAATAATTCTTTTAGCATCTATCCACAAGTAAAATTAATGTTTTTTTTAAACAAAATGAATATATAAATTTATTTATTCTTCTTTTAACTCAACTTATAATATTTTAGAATAACAATCAACTATTAACTTACAAAATTTTTCAAATTATTTAAAATAAAATTATATTGTTTTTTCTTTCATTATTAAACGAGTAAATTAAGAAATGGTTTTATTAGAATTCATAAAATCAGGTTAAAAAATAAAAACATTTGCTTCTCAAATTTATTAAGCATTTTTCCTTTTATTGCATTTACTTATTTTAAGTGACAATGGAAAAATGTTTAAACTGCGGAACAAAACTGATGGGTAAGTTTTGTTATCATTGCGGTCAGGAAAAAATTGTTGATGACTCGAATATGAAGGCTCTTCTCAAGGATTTTTTCCGGAACTCATTTCGATGGGAGTCCACATATTTTGCTACTATCAAAAAATTATTTACAGCGCCGGGAATATTTATAAAAAATTATATTGAGGGAAAAAGAAAGCCTTACATAAAGCCCGTAACTTTTTTTATTTTAGTTGTATCGTTTTACATAATAACATTCCATACTTTCAGCGAGAATGATTTCAGCTATATGAGCAGAACTTTCTTAGGTGAAACCTCAAAGGAAATTATAATTCTTGGAGTCTCGGTTGCAGAATTTCAGCATTTTATTACCAATAAAATGAATTACATGATTTTCATTCAGCCGGTTTTTTATGCGTACTTCTTTACACTGTTCTTTAGAAAGCCAAAAATAAAAATTGCCGAAAGCTTCATCTTTTATTTTTATATTATGGGAGCGGGATTTCTGATAGCAGCTCTTTTTATTTTTCTTAGTTTGATAAATTCTAATATATGGAATCTAAGATTCTTTCCTATGGCTGTTTTCGAAATTTATGCAATGATTCAGTTTACTCAGTCAAAAACTGCTTCCGGAATTTTAAAATCTGCTGCGGTATTACTGCTGGGAAGTGTTTCATATATAATTACTGCATCGGCAATCGTAATAGGATATTTAAAATTAACACATTAATATATTTTATAAATCAATTCACAACTCCCATAAAATTTAATGTTATCATTTTCATAAAGCAGAATGGAAAATTGTTTAAACTGCGGTACAGAACTGAACGGGAAATACTGCCATAACTGCGGCCAGCAAAAGATTTCGAAAAGATTTTCGGTAAAATCTTTGTTCCATGATTTTCTTCACAGCTCTTTTCACTGGGAATCTACTCTCATATCTACAATAAAAGAATTGTTAATTTCCCCGGGAAATTTCATGCGAAATTATATAGAGGGTAAAAGAAAATCTTATTCTTCTCCTGTCTCATTTTTTATTCTGACGCTTACTATATTTCTTATACTGTTTCATTTTATCAGTGAAAACTATCTGAACTATATAAACCAGATGGTGATGGGTGAGAGGTCAAACAGCCTTTCAATTTACGGAATGACGGTTCCTGAATTGCAGCATTTAATATCAAGCAAGCTGAATTACTTCATGTTCATATTGCCTCCGGCATTCGGCTTTTCTTTTATACTGTTCTTTCGCAAGACTAAAATAAATTTTGCAGAGTCCCTGGTAATTTCATTTTATGTACTCGGTCAGGGAATGCTGATTTCTTCAGTTCTCATTTTATTTTTAATGATAAGCTTTAAGCTATGGAACCTGAGATTTTTCTTTACGTTCGGATATTATATATATGCAATGATTCAGTTTTCGCGCTCGAATATTCTTCCGGGATTCTTTAAATCGCTTGGTGTGATTATAATTAGCTATTTATTCTATATGTTGACCGTTGTAATTTTAGTGCTGGGCTACTTGAGACTGACTCATTAAAACCCAACTTTCCCCCGATTTTTTGTTACATTTCTCAATTAAACCCCCTCCTTTTCAAGGAGGGGGTTGGGGGTGGTTAAACTACTAAGTGATAAATGGAATATCCAACTTTTTCCCGACTTTTGTGCAAAATAAACTAAACAAATGCCTGCACATTTAATGTTCGTTTTTACTATTTTTACCAAACAAAAAAATGGATAGAATTTATTTTGATAATGCAGCAACTACTCCCGTTGCTCCCGAAGTATTTGAAGCAATGCTTCCCTATATTCAGTTCCAGTTCGGGAACGCTTCTTCAGTGCATCATTTTGGTAAGGGAGTGAAAGTCATCCTGGAAGACACACGCGACCTGGTTGCAGATTTTCTGAAATGCAAGCCGAAGGAAATTTTATTTACATCCGGCGGAACGGAGTCCGATAACTTTGCAATTAAAGGAACGACATTTCATTTTTTAAACTCAGGTAAGAATCATATCATAACAACTTCAATTGAGCACTCAGCTCTGAATGAAAGCGTGAAGTATCTTACTGAGAGATTCGGAACTGAAGTTACTTTTATACGACCTGAACGGGACGGCTCAATCGACCCGCAAAAAGTTCTTGCAGCAGTTACTCCGAAGACACATTTGATTTCAATGATGCATGCGAACAATGAGCTCGGAGTAGTGAACGATATAAAAACAATTGCAGATAATACCGATAGAAACGAAGTTATTTTTCACGCTGATACGGTGCAATCGATAGGGAAGACTCCGTTCAATACAAAAGATTTTAATGTTAACATTGCCTGCATGAGCGGTCATAAAATTTACGGACCTAAAGGCATTGGAGTTATGTATATTAAAGACGGCACTCCTATTGATAAATTAATTCACGGCGGCAAGCAGGAAAGAAATATGCGCGGCGGCACGGAAAACATTGCTGGTATTGTCGGATTGAAAAAGGCTCTTGAAATTTTAATTGCCAGAATGGATGAAGACTTGCAGCACTACAAAGAATTAAAAGGATACTTCAAAGCAAAGCTGAATGAATACTTCCCTGAAGGTGTTCTTATCAATGGAGATTCAGCACATACGTTAGATAATATTATCAATATATCATTTGATCAGAACTACTACGATGTTGATTCAGAAACACTTCTTATAAATCTTGATTTGAAAGGCACCGCCTGTTCAAGCGGCTCTGCATGTACATCGGGCTCTCCGCAGCCATCAAGAATTTTAATGGAGCTGGGACTAGATTACCAGACTGCATTATGCTCGGTAAGAGTTTCCTTCGGAAGAGATAATACTACAGCTGAAATAGATAAGTTCTTTGAGATTGTAAGAAATATTGCTAAGAAGAGAAGCGTGAACTGATTTAAGAATTGTATAGCCACGGCTTTCAAGCCGTGGATAAAAATCATATCCTGAAATTTGGCTTTAGCCAAAAAAAATTGCCCTGAAGGGCATCAATAAAAAAACAAATTATGCCACGCCTTGAAAGGCGTGGCAATTAAAAAGATTAATTTACCTTAACTTTTTTAGTCTCAGCTTCTTCTTCGGAAAACGGCTGGCGCTTTTTGGTTTTACTCAATTGATTGTACACACCTCTGAAAATTCCTGTACTCAGGTAGAACAGACAGAATAAAAATAATCCTTCGCCTTTTGTAACGATACAAATAATAATCCCGACAAAAAGGAAGATAAACTTTACAGGGTATTTCTTTATTGCAGTAAAAGAGACTTTCGGAATGGAGTCATATCTGAACTTGCTTACCATTAATATTGGTAATAAAACTGCAAGCCCTATGATAAACTTCTCACTTAAGTCATAACCGAATAGCTTATTGTGATAGAAGTAAATGTATGAGCAGATAGTCATTGCAGCCATAGGGACAGGAACTCCGCTGAAGTAATCCTTATCAAATCCTACTAACTGTACATTAAATCTTGCTAATCTTATTGCTGCGAACAGAAGAATGAGAGAAGCTAAGAATACTCCCAGGTCTCCGTGGTCTTTGAAATAGATATTATAAATCATGAATGAAGGAGCGGCTCCGAATGAGATAACATCGGAGAGGGAATCGAGTTCTACTCCGAACTTGCTGGCTGACTTTGTAAGTCTTGCAGCTAAGCCGTCAACTGCATCAAAGAGAGCAGCATATACAATGAAAAGAATTGCTTTATCGTAGTTGCCTTGGGCAGAACTTATGATGGACATAAATCCGCAGAAGGCATTAAGGATTGTAAATAAGCTCGGTATAAAGTTACGCGGAATATTAATCATTCAATCGTTCCTTTGGAGTACTAACAAATATATTTGCAATATTGTTTATCATCGATGATTAATCATTTGTTAACAGCTACAACAGTTTCGCCGCCGGTAACCATGTCGTTTAATTTTACTTTTATCTCTGTATCGGGTTTTAATAGAATATCAACACGCGAGCCGAATTTAATCATGCCGAATCTTTCGCCTGCTTTTACGGTATCGCCTTCGTCAAGATCGCATACAATTCTGCGCGCAACGAATCCGGCAATTTGTTTGAACAAGACTTTACGTCCCATTCTGTCTTCGATGCCTATTTCTGTTCGTTCGTTTCTATCGGATGATTTGTGGTCGAATGCTACAAGGTATTCACCTTCGATGTATTTGTAATATTTAACAGTGCCGTTAGTGGGATTTCTGTTTACGTGAACGTTAAGCGGAGAAAGGAAAATGCTTACTTGTTTAAGCGGCTCTCCCTTTGCGTATAAGTTATCTTCTTTATTTATGATGTCTTCGATAACGACAATCTTTCCATCGCCGGGAGCGAGTATCATGCTGTCGTCATAATTTTGGGGAATGCTTCTTTCAGGGTCCCTGAAAAAATAGAAAGTGAATGACATCAGGAATATAACAAGCAAAAGTAAAATGACTTTCACTATGAAAATCGGAACGAATAAAGAACCGCAGAAAATCAGAGCGCATATTATAACCATTTTAAGTACAACGTCTCTGCCGTAGAATGTAATTTTAAACAAACTCTAACCTTTAATTATTGTGAATGGAAACTCGTTTACTTATTTCTTCATATGCTTCTTCAACTTTGCCCATATCAAATCTGAATCTGTCCTTATCCATTTTTTCTCCTGTATGTATATCCCAAAGGCGGCATGTATCGGGAGAAATTTCATCGGCAAGAATTACTTCGCCGTGTTCGTCTCTGCCAAACTCTAGTTTGAAGTCAACAAGGTCAATTCCTCTGTCGTACCAGAATTTTCTCATGAGTTCATTGATATGCAAAGCCATCGAATGAATTGTATCCATCTCTTCTTTTGTGGCAAGCTCAAGCAAATGAATATGCTCAAGTGAAAATAACGGATCGCCGAGAGCGTCATCTTTAAGGTAATATTCTACCAATGGAAACTTAAGCTCTTCGCCTTCGGAGAATCCAAACTTTTTAACCAAGCTGCCGGCAGCAATATTTCTTATAACAACTTCAACCGGAATGATATGAACTTTTTTAACAAGCATTTCATTGTCGCTCAGCTTTTTGACAAAGTGAGTTTTAACGCCGTGTTCAATAAGATAATCAAATATACCTGAGGAGATGCTTGTATTAAGAACCCCTTTGTTTTTTATTTGATCTTTCTTAAGCCCGTTGAATGCAGTTGCATCGTCTTTGAATTCCTGAACGACGAGATTGTGCTCATCCGTTGACCAGATGCGCTTAGCTTTACCTTCGTATAAAAGTTCTTTTTTCATATTGGTTATCCGAATACAAAATTAGGCAAATTTTAGGGATTATACTATGGAAGTATTTAGTAGTTGTAATGAATTTATACAAACAAAAAAGCCCTCAGCATTTCTGTCAAGGGCTTTGTATAATTCCGAATCTTATTGAATATTAGTTATCTTCTATTCCGTTATGGTCGTCATCTTTAATTGCTTTGAAAGATGCCTTAATCTTGTTATCAATATCATTTTGATTTGATACATTAAGCGGGTCTAGATAATCACTTCCGGTCCAGAACCATGTATAAGGCTGAACTTTAAGAGTTATATTAGATTTTGTTGTAGATGTAACTGTAACTGCAGGATTGAAATTAACTTTCTGCTTAGCTGATTTTGATGAACGGTAAATGAACGGTACTAAATTGAATTTACCATACACTACAACTGAATATCTTCCGCCGCCGAATGAAAATGCAGTGTCGATCCCGATTGTTTCACTGTCTTCAAGCTTATGGATTTCAAACATTACTTTATTGTACGTTCCTGTAGGAATGTAAGCAGTGGTAATAACGTTGACGCTTGAATTGAGATTAAGCTTTAATACAAAAGGACCTGTTTTGAAGTTAACTGAATCGTCTGATGCAGAGGAAACATTAAGCTTAATATCTTTTAAAAGTATTTTGACTGAGTCTAATACTAAAGCATTTGCTGTTGGATTATCAGATACTCCCGGTGAGCTCATCATGCTCACATCAAGATTATCTGACTGGGGTGCTACTACATCGTCGCTTTTGCAGCCGGCGATTATCGTTAAAGTTACGAATGCGCAAATAAGCGATAGTACTTTAAAAGATTCATTAAATCTCTTCATGTTTATTTTGGTTTAGTTTAATCTGTACTGAATTACAGTACAGTCCTTGAACAAGTATATTCAAACAATGTTCCATTAAATAAGGATATCAGCCCTAATAATAAATTATTGTTAATATTGCATTTATCACTTTATCTTAAATAATAAAAATATAGTAATACAATATATTCATTTAACATTTTGTAAATATATAGATAACAAAGAGCGCTTATTACATAATCTGTCACAAGACTGACATATTGTCGCACTAATTACTATTTTTAGCTTAACAGCGTCCCCTTACTTTAAAAGAAGGGGACGAAGGAATCTAAATTTACTTACCTGTTCAAATCATCTCTGTTGTTGTCTTTTCTTATCTGCTCGTTTCTTATTTGTTCTTCTCTTAGTCTGTCGTTTCTTACTTGTTCATCTCTGTATTTATTGCGTTTGTTCTTACCGCTTAGCATTACTGCAGCGACTATAATTATAAGCGCAAGCAATCCTAATGCTATCCACAATAAATTAGATGAAGGCTCTGCAACTTTTCTCGGCAATCCCTTAACAACAAAAACTTTTGTAATAGCAGGCGCTTCCTGTGTTGTTCCGTCTTTATTTACCTTCTGATATTTTACAGTCAGTCTCAGTCTGTATTCACCTTCTGTATTCGGATGCATCATCCATTCCCATCTTGCGTCACCGTTATCTCCGATAACCTTCGTCTTGCTTTCTGAGCGCGGATTAATTGTGAATCCCGAATTGCTTCCGTCTAAGCTTAGGTCAACAGTTACCGATGAGTTCACTACTCCCGTTCTCATTCCGTATGTTCCCAGCACAATCGAGTCAAGCGTTGAGTTTACATTTCCGTTTCTGTTATCATATTGTATAGTGTTATTCTTTGTAATTTCCACGTATGCAAGAAAATCATTTCCGACTGTTAGTGTGTCAGGAAAATACGAAAGCATTGCGCTCTTGCGTTCCATCTCGCCGGTGTTTTTATCTTCTTCAATCGGCTTTGCATTTTGCTCATTTCCTTTCCCGCTGTTTCTCGGATTGTTAGGATTGTTCGGTACTTTTACAGGCGGTTCTTTAGGATTTACTTCAAGGTTCCATGCGCTCAGCTTCTGCTGCATCGCGCTGTATCTTCCTGCAAACTCAGGCAGGCTGCGGACTCTTGAGCCGCTGATACTGTTAAAGCTTCTTTTTGCTTCATCGTAAGAGCCCATCCTTCTGCTAATCATCTTTTCTACTGATTCAAAATTCTTTCTGTACTCGGCTATCTCTGCTTTTGAAATTGAGTCGGCTGATATGCCGTCTTTTACTATTGCAAACGAATTGTTTGATGTTGCATTTGATGTCTCATTTTTTGAAACCGCTAATTCTGATATAACAAATGTGACTGCGCAAATGAACATTGCTAATAGAATATTCCTGATAATTTTATAGTGCTGCATAACATTGTATTTAATTTATAAAAACGTAGAATGCATTTTACGCACTCCTTCAGATGTCATACAAGCAAATGTCAGTCCAATGTAATGGTTAAGAAACGCTTGAAATTCGGCTTTTTTTGATGTTTTCAATAATAATTAATGACAGACTTGTCATAGCGGGTAAGTGATGGCGGAGAAAGGGGTAAATATCTGAAAAAACCATAGGCAAAACTTACGCCCCCTCGTAAGTTTTGGGTAAATATATGTTATATCAGTATATATTTAGAAAGATAAGTTCTTTAACTTTGTTTTTACAGTAATATATGTCCTTGCCTATTAGTAGTAATAGGAGTTTGAGTTTGTTAATATTATTCAAAAAAAATGAGCTTTTCCAATACGACTAAAGCATTCACTTACATCTTGCAATTTGCTCCCGCTAGCTCGACGGTCGTAGAAAGAAATTGAGAACGCGTTAGCATTTACCTAATTGTTATATTTAGAGTCAAACACTACTGTTTGCCAGCCGGGCTGTCCAAATTTCCATTCACCTGCCCCGCATTCGTCTCCTTGCGCTGCTGTTGAACTTTTAAAATCAAGACCTGCCTGTACAGATGCACTTCCTGTTATTATCATTTCAGATTCAACTCTGAACCCTGTAGCATTATTAGGTATCGATATTCTCGGTTCGTTCCACCAATGCCATACTTTGTTATTAATATAGCTTGGATGAAATACTAAGTTTCCTGAAGAATTAATATTTGCATAGGTAGTCATCGGGCTGTGATAATCATATCTGCCTTGCAGAAAAAAAGGATACCTGTAAAAAAGACCTCCATCATAAAAAGTACTTCCGGGAGTATATGTGTAGTTCTGAAGAAGAGTTGGAGTGGATGAATTACCTAAGTAGGCATACACTCTTATATTTTTTACCTCCACAGTACTTTCAGAAGAAGAACCATGATCCTGCAATGCCTGAAACCAGGCTTGCATATAAGGTTTATCAGGAGGAGGCAAAGGATTTATAACAGTTCTCCTTCCATGAGCTGCTTCAGGTTGTACTCTTTCATCAGGGCTGACAGGAGTTAATCCCGAAGGCGCAGGTGTTCCATCGGAATTTAATTTAAATATTATATCAGAGCCACGCTGACCATTATCAATTGCATACTGGTAGTTTAACGAAACACCGTTAATTTTTACATCTGCGTAAGCTATCCCTCCTCCGCCGTTAACCCAAACCGAATCTAAGTTATAAAAATCAGGCGGTACAGTAGTATTCTGAACAGCAAATTTAATACTCATTTTATTGGTGCCTGTTACATTATTATAGGTGTATTTAAAAGTGTTTGTGCCCGGCTGCCAGATATTATGAGTAGCCCAGCCGTCAATAGTAGAATTTATTTGTATTCGGTATGGAGTAAAATAAAGAAAGTTAATTGTTACTTCCGCCTCATTTGAAACAGGGTCAATATTGTTATCTAATCTTTCGCATGAAATAAAACTTACTAATATAAAAAACGGAAATAAATATTTAGAAGTAATACTTAAAATAATTTTCATACCAGTTAATTTATTTCAGTAAGATAAATATTTATTATTGGTTATTCCAATACTCTGTTCAAAATACGGAATTTTCTACCCCATAGGCAAGTATTCAATCATTGTATATTTAAAGGAGTTTTAGAAAAGAGTTTGGTTACTTTAATTATAAATTTTTCTCGTTCTGATAATCCGGCTTCGGAACGTTAAATTATCCTATGAAACTTCGTTTCATTATTCTTTTTGGCTTGAACCAAAAAGAATCAAAAAGTTCAAGGCTCTATAAATTTTCCCTAAAAATTACTCCGAAAGTCTGCTCGAAAAGAACTCGTTCCGATTTGTCAATCGGAACTCAAACAGCTTTTCTCGCGACGACTGTTCTCGTAATTTTTTTAACGGAAAAATTTATAATGCCGTTTTGTAACAGTGTTGCATTATTGCCACATTTTATATCTCATTCCTCGTTCCGATGTGGCACATCCCGCTTTAGCGGGGCTCCGGCGTTTGAACGTGCATTTTATCTATGAAACTTTGTTTCATTGTTCTTTTTGTCTTGATACCCCGCATCATGTGAGGGATTGTTCTCCCCCTTAACAAGGGGGAGTTAGAGGGGGTTTAATGCAGAATAGATTTTCATAACCTTCGCCAGACCACCCCTAACCCCTCCTTTAGAAGGAGGGGGACTGAGGGGGCGGTTTAAAAGTCGCATTATTGTCACATTTTCAGTAACCCCATCCTTTAGGATGGGGTTTACCAAATGGAAAATGCGCCCTTTAGGGCTAAAGTTTTGTTAACCACCCCCTGCCCCCTCCTTATCAAGGAGGGGGATTTGTCGACGAGTGTGTTAATCCCCACCCTGAAGGGTGGGGTTACTGAAAATCATTTTTGCTTTAATGTTACATTGTAACATTATTGTCAAATTTTATTTTTCATCCCCAAATTTTTTTCAATCTTGATGAATTTTTGACGGGTTTTTGAAAAATTAGTGTTGTTAAAACAATACAGAAATTTTTAGAAATCCGTCAGTAGTCCTCTTTCCTCCTCATTCCCAACTGCCTGTCCCGCTTTAGCGGGATCTTCGTTGGGAATGTAAACTCAGAATGGCTTCCTAACGGGGACGTTGGGAAGCAGAAGCAATCAGGAAAACTGAACCCCCGGATTTGCATTCGCAAAATAATTATTGGTGAGAAAATTATAAATATATTCCTGCCCATTACTACTAATAGGTAAAAATATTTTTATTTTGCTTGACAGATGATGGCGTGCAACACAAATACGTCCTCTTAGGTAATGCAACTATCTCGATTTTATTTTTTCTTTTATATAATTTTAAAATTTAACAATATTCATACCTAAAATGCCCCAGCCAGGTTACATTTACATCTTAATAAATCCAACTTTAAATGGATTAGTAAAAATAGGAAAAACTTCAAAGACATCTGAAGAAAGAGCAAAAGAACTTTCTTCAGCCACTGGTGTTCCAACTCAATTTATGGTCGCTTATGACGAATTTTTTGAAGATATAGATTTAGCAGAAAATCACGTTCATGAAGTTTTAAAAAATATGGGACATCATGTATTTCCCAATAAAGAATTTTTTGATATTGCGTTAAAAGATGCTATAGGAATATTAAATGAGACTAAAAAATACTATAATACACTTATGAGCAAAATGGAATCTAAAAATATTTTTGAAGGCGAAGATTACGATGTATCTCCTTTTGAAAGTATTTTGGAAGAAGCATATAGATATAAATTAGGAAGTGATGAATATTTTCAAGATGACTTTAAAGCCTTTGACCTTTTTCTAAAAGCATACAATCTAGGTTCAGGGGAAGCATGCGTTTGGATAGCTGAATCTAAATTCTATGGGGAAGGTTGTTCTAAAAATGAAAGAGAAGCTTTTGAGTATCTTAGAGAAGGAGTAAAAAGAGGAGAAATAAAATGTTATGTTATTATGGAAAAATACTATACTGAATTAGGACAAATCGAAAATGCGGGAAAATGTTTAAAACTATTATTTGATACAATAAAAGGTAAAGATGATGTTGATAGTTTAATGGCTATTCGTTACTATTTTGATGAACAAATAGAAAGCAAAAAAGAAATAAAGTTCATTGAAGAAATAATCTCATATATCCCCAAGTTAGTTTCACTTTATGAATATTCAATTGAAAATTATAGTAACAATTTATATGGAATTAGCGATACTGAAAAGTCTCAACTAATAAAGAAATGCAAAGATAAGATAACTATATTAAATAATTTGTAACTAATTTCAAACATGGTAGGATTGTTGGTAAGAAGACCAACAAGTGCAAAAATATTAACGAATTTACTATATGTAAAATTGTGCTGTAACTCCATCAACTAAATCATCATATGTTATTATTTCAACGTTTTTAAAGTCAGCTACAATATCTCTCCACTCCTCGTTAGTAAAATCCCATCTTCTTCCCACAACTAGAATTCTTTTAGGTTTGTGTACTTTAAATCCATATTTATCCTCAAACCATTTACGGTTATTGGGATCATCAAAATATGATTCATAAGCACGTGTTTGGGAAATATAAGATTGTATTTCGGCAGAAAAAGTTTCTCTGTTAGCTCGTCCTGTTATAGTTTTTGATTTTAAATAAGGAAGCTTAAATTCTATTATATTTGCAAATCCATTTGGTCCTACAATGAAAAAATCTGGTTTTATTGAAGGTTTAATTTCGCTTTGCCATTCACATAATAATTGAGCACGAATTTTTTTTCCAAAAAAAGCCATTGAGAGTATAAACAAATTTTCACTTTGTTCTAAAAAAGTGGTTATCATAGGTTCAGTTGTGTTCTTATCACCACATAACTCTATGAATCTATTAATTTGTGGAAGTTTGGAATATTTATACTCATTTCGTTCAGGTAAAGGGTAAATATAGTGAGTATCACCTTCAACGAAAGTTTCATAAGGGTTTAGATCAATAGCTAATGTATCGTAATCTGGATTTGAATCATCATACTTAATTGGTATAAAATCTATCCATTTAATTTGACGAGTCTTTAATCCATTTGAATCGGCATCAAAAAACAAACCATTTATTATTCTACAAAATTTATTTTCAGGAATAAAATATTTACCCCCATTCATTGAAAGAATAAAATTTTGTGCATCAAAATTCCATCCAAGTTCCAGTAATTTTGTCATACCTTCGTTTGTAGGAATTACTAAATCTTCAACTATTCCCATCAACGGAAATTCTATTTCATCCCGAGTACTAACAAACTTGAATCCAACAATTTGATCAAAAAAATTATTCTCCGTTTGAGTGTAATCAAAATAAACAAGATCGAATTTGTTTTCATCTTGTAATTCATCGAGCGTTTCTTTTCCAAAATACTCTAGAGCTATGTGTGTCTTACCAAAATATAAAACAATTTTTTCTGGTTTTAATAAAAATCCTGTAACGGTTTTAATTAAAGTAGGGTCAGCTTTTACTAATTGATAAATTTTTGACCAATAAATTTCTAGCAAAGACTGTGCAACCATTTTTGAATATGGGCTAAAACTATTTTCGATTTTATCTTTATCCATAATTTTAAATGAAATTAATATACTCATTCCTCTTTGTTTTCTCAATCTCATATCCTAATTACAAATTTTCCTAACCAATAGGCAAGTAGTACAATTATGAATTCTGAATTATGAATTATAAATTGCAAAAACTCCTATCTGAATTACATTGAACTTCTTTCCCCCTATCTGTAATTTTAATCCCTTAATAAATAACCATTACAAAAGACAATAATAATTGATGAAAGACGACAATTTTGATAACGACTCATTACAAGATTCATTAAATGAGCAAACGATGGAAGAAACCCAGGAGCAAAGTGACGACAGTAACGTTCAGGACTCTCCCGGCACAAGCTTTCAAACCAGTACATCAAACGAAAAAGACAACCTTTCGCTTATTCCCGAAACGCTTCCCGTACTTCCTTTAAAGGATATAGTCGTATTTCCGTACATGATATTCCCTATACTTGCAGGGCGCGACTCCACTATAAAAGCGATTAACTTTTCGCTGGAGTCTCATAAATACATTCTGCTTGTTACGCAGGTAGATGAAAAAATAGAGGAGCCGACTTTTGAAAATCTTTACAAGACGGGAACAGTCGCGAAAATATTACAGGTGCTGCGCCTGCCTAACGGACTTATAAAAGTGCTCGTTGACGGCATCGCTCCGGCTACGATAGAGAAGTTCTCCAATGCAGAGTATATCTCGGCAACTGTCGGCGTGAAGATGACGGAATACACTGAAGATAATGAGCTTACGGCGCTGGTGCGACGCGCATCTACGCTGTTCCATCAGTACGTGCAGTCGAACAGGAATCTTCCGCAGGAATCTACAATTGCATTCGATAACATAAAGGAAGCGGACAGAAAGCTTTACTACATTGCCTCGGCAATTAATATCGATACACAGAAGAAGCAGCAGATACTTGAAATTGAGGACTTGCATAAGCAGTACTTTGAGATTATTTACATGATGAGCTCGGAGATGGAAATTATGAACGTGGAAAAAGATATCGACGCGAAGATATACAACGCCATGCAGAAGAATCAGAGGAAGTTTATTGTTCAGGAACAAATAAGGATTTTACAAGATGAGCTTGGCAGCGAGACAGAGACTGACCCGGAAATGATAAAGCTGAAGGACGACCTGGAGAAATCGGGTATATACGGCACAGCAAAAGAAAAGGCGATGGAGGAATTTGCAAAGCTAAAGAAGATTCCGCAGATGTCACCGGATTTTTCCGTAATAAGAAATTATCTGGACTGGATGGCATCAGTGCCGTGGGTGCAGAAGACTGACGATAACTTTGACCTGGACAACGCAAAGAAAATTTTAGATGAAGACCATTACGGACTTGATAAGCCGAAGGACAGAGTGCTTGACCTTCTTGCAGTACTGAAGCAGCTAAGAGATAAAAATATAATCAAGCCGCCTAAGGGGCAGATATTGTGTTTCGTAGGGCCTCCGGGAGTCGGGAAGACATCGCTCGGCCGCTCAATTGCGCGCGCGCTTAACAGAAAGTTTGTGAGAATTTCCGTCGGCGGTGTGAGAGATGAAGCGGAGATACGCGGTCACAGAAGGACTTACATCGGCGCATTGCCGGGCAAGATAATCCAGGCGATGAAAAAGGCAGGAACTATAAATCCCGTAATATTGATTGACGAGATAGATAAAATGAGCAGTGATTTCCGCGGCGACCCGTCATCGGCGATGCTGGAGGTGCTTGACCCGGAACAGAATCAGACGTTCAATGACCATTACTTAGATGTAGATTACGATTTATCGCAGGTATTGTTTATAACGACTGCAAACGTGCAGTATCAGATCCCGCTGCCTTTGCAGGACAGAATGGAAACGATAGAAATGCGCAGCTATTTAGACTTTGAAAAGCTGCAGATTGCGAAGAGACATATAATTCCGAAAGAGATTGAAGAGCACGGACTTGAGCCGAAGCAGGTTGAATTCCCCGATGATATGATTTTGAGAGTGATAAGAGATTACACAAGAGAGGCAGGGGTGAGAAATCTTGAGCGTGAGCTTTCTACTATAATAAGAAAAGTTACGCGTAAAGTAGTAATGGACAAAAAGAAGTCCAATAAGCCTGTTAAGATTACTGACGAGCTTATAAATGAATATCTTGGAGTAACGAAGTTCAGAAATAAAGCTCAGGATGAAAAAGTAAAGACACGCATCGGAAGTATTACAGGACTTGCATGGACGTCAGTCGGCGGTGATGTATTGTACATAGACGTAACTGTAATGAAAGGAACTCCATCTAAGCTTACGCTTACGGGACAGCTGGGAGACGTGATGAAGGAATCGGTAAGCGCAGGATTTTCATACATAAAAGCAAATGCAGCGAAGTTTAAAATCCCTGCAACTTGGTTCAAAGATAAAGAGATACATATTCACTTGCCTGAGGGAGCGATTCCAAAGGACGGTCCGTCAGCAGGAATTACGATGATAATGGCAATGCTATCTGCCATCACAAAAATGCCGGCGAAGACAGACGTTGCTATGACAGGTGAGATTACACTGAGAGGCAATGTGCTTGCAATCGGAGGACTAAATGAAAAACTGCTTGCTGCTTTAAGAAGCGGAATAAAGACGGTGTTGATTCCTAAGGAGAATGAGAAGGATTTGATTGAAATTTCAGATGAGATAAAATCGAAGCTGACTATTATTCCTGTAGAGAAAGTTGAAGAAGGATTTAAGTATGTGTTTGGAACTTCGAAGATTTTATTTAAAAAATAAAATTTTTAATGTAGAATTATGAATTCAGAATTATGAATTGCCATTGCAGCTAATTCACACCTAATTTTTATTTTCAATGAAGAGATTTTTTGTCATTATTTTAATACTACCCTCGTTACTATTTGCGCAGAATGATGTTAAAAAAAATGTGCAGGTGAATTCGAAGTCAACTTTTTTTGAGCCGGAGGAAGTTACGATTGCAATCAATCCCACTAATCCGAATAATTTCATCGGCGGTGCGAACCTCGACTGGTATTATTACTCAACGGATAAGGGTAAGACATGGACTGAGGGCAAAATGCCGGGGCCGGTAATCTACGGTGACCCTATGGTTTACTTTGATATGCTTGGCAATGCATACTATTGCCACCTGGGACCATTTGGCAATACGGGAATTATGATTGCACGTTCATCTGACGGCGGGAAGACATGGAGCAACAGCAAAAAAATTTACGGCAATGACGGAAGTGTTCCTTTCATGGATAAAGAATGGCTTACATCGGATAGAAGCGATTCGAAGTTTAAAAATAATTTGTATATTTCCTGGACTCAGTTTGATAAGTACGGAAGCAGCAATCCAAAAGACTCATCCAGAATTTTATTTTCACGTTCAACAGATTTCGGTGAGACGTTCTCTTCTCCTATACAGATTTCAAAATATCTTGGTGATGCAAAGGACGGAGATTCAACTGTTGAAGGCGCAGTGCCGTGTGTAGGTCCCGAAGGCAACCTTTACATTGCATGGAGCGGACCGCAGGGAATTGTTTTCACAAAATCACTTGACGGCGGAGTATCTTTTACAAAAGAAAAATTTGTTACCAAACAAATCGGCGGATGGGCTTATGATGTTGCGGGAATTTACAGAGCGGGAGGATTGCCTTTCACTGATTGCGATATTTCAAACAGTCCTTACAAAGGAACGATTTATATAAACTACTCAGACAGCACGAATAACGACCACGATATTTTTATAGTAAAGTCAACCGATGAAGGCGAGACTTGGAGCGCGCCGATAAGAGTAAATGATGATGCAGTCGGCAACGGAAAAGAGCAGTTCATGAGTCACTTCTGCGTTGACCCTGTTACGGGAGTTATCAATGTTCTTTTTTATGACAGAAGAAATTATGAGGACAGCAAGACCGATGTTTATCTTGCGCGAAGCAGGGACGGGGGAGCAACGTTTGAAAATATAAAGATAAGCGATTCGCCTTTTACTCCGGTCAAATCAATTTTCTTCGGTGATTATATCGGAATTTCTTCCTATAATAATCTTGTATCGTGCTTATGGATGAGACTTGAAGGCACACAGTTATCAGTTCAGAATTTTACAAAACAATTTTAATCTATTTATAACTAACTACATTGGCAGAGAGTAAAGGATATCAGGTATCGGCAAGGAAGTACAGACCGCAGAGATTCGATGAAGTTTCTTCACAGGAATTTGTAACGGATACACTTAAGAATGCAATCATCACCGAAAAAATTGCGCACGCATATATTTTAAGCGGACCGCGGGGTGTAGGCAAAACTACTATAGCAAGAATTTTTGCGAAAGCGCTTAACTGCAAAAATTTACAGAACGGCGAGCCGTGTAATGTTTGCGATAGCTGCGTTGAAATTACAAAGGGAACACATCCCGATGTATTCGAGCTCGATGCTGCATCAAACAGAGGTATCGATGACGTTCGCGCAATTCAGGATGCTGCAAAGTTTTATCCTATAAAAGGAAAGAAAAAATTCTTTATCGTCGATGAAGTTCATATGCTCACGGGAGCTGCGTTTAATGCAATGCTTAAAATCCTTGAAGAGCCGCCGGAGTATCTTGTATTTATTTTAGCAACAACCAATCCCGAGAAAGTCCCGCAGACAATTTTAAGCCGCTGTCAGAGATTTATTCTGAAGCGTATTAAGATAGACGAGATAATGGGCAACATAAAAGAGATTGCTAAAGAAGAGAAAATAAAAATTGATGAAGAGTCATTGTTTTTAATTGCGAAGCTGGGTGACGGCGCGCTGAGAGATTCACAGGGAATTTTTGATATGGCTGTTTCTTTCTGCGGAGAGAATATAAAGTTTGAAGAACTTAATAAATTCTTAAATCTCCCCGATAAAGAAACGTTCTTCAAAATTTCAGATTACATACAGGAAGGAAATTCAAAAGAAATTATTTCCTTCTTCAATTCTTTAATTGACCAGGGATTTGATTTGCAGACTTTCTTCAACGGGTTAATCGAGCACTTAAGAAATTTGTTAATCATAACTTCTACAAGTAATGTTGAGTTATTGAACGAATCGGATGTAATAAGAAGCCGTTATTTAGAGACTTCAAAAAAATATACAGAAGGGCAGGTATTGAGGCTTCTTAAAATTTTATTTGAGAGCGAAGGAAGATTTAAATTTTCAGGCAATCAGAAATTATTACTTGAATCAATTTTGATTGAGCTTTGCAGAGTGAATGCAGAAGTGAAAGACTTAGCCGAAATGATTGCAGTCGTAAATGCACTGAAGAACAGAAGCGGCGAAGCAAAACCGGTAAAGCAGAATTTCAGAATTACACAGTCAGTTGTTGAAGTAGATAAGGCAATTGCAAGAAATGAAGAGAAACAAATTAATACTGAAGCTCAGGTGAAAAAGTCTTTAGCAGATATGATAAAAGAGATGTTCAATGCAGAAGATTACGAGATACCTCAGAATTGATTGGTAATATTCTTAACCACAGAGTTCACAGATTTATTACACAGAGAACACAGATGTTAAAAGTTGAAATGAATTTCCATTATATCAATAAAATTTTTAAAAATAATTAATAAAAATTCCGTGTTCTCTGTGCATTTTCACTCTGTGTTCTCTGTGGTTAAGCCCGGAGTCTCATAAGTAAAAATAGTATAGAATCCGTTATTATTTTAAAAACAATGAAAGATAAAAAATACTATTCTATAAAGAAAAATTTTCTGGCGATAGAGGAGCAATACTCAGATTACAAAAATTCAAAAATTGCAATTCTGCCCGTGCCTTATGAAGTAACAACTTCTTATGGTAAAGGAACTGCTAAAGGACCAATGGCGATTTTAAAAGCTTCTCATTACGTGGAATTTTTTGATGAAGAACTCAACCGCGAATTATGTTTTGAGAAAGGAATCTGCTCCGTAAAGCAATTAGATATGACGGATAAACGGGGAAGCGCAGCGCTTGAGTATATTCAAAAGCATGTTGCTCAATTAATTGCAGATGATAAATTTGTTGTAACGCTTGGCGGCGAGCATACAATATCCACTGCTCCGATAAAAGCACACTTTGATAAATATCCCGATATGACAATTCTTCACTTCGATGCACACTCTGATTTAAGAGAAGAGTACGAAGGAACTAAATTTTCTCATGCATGTTTTGCTAAAAGAGTATCGGAGTTTACTACGAATATTACGCAGGTAGGCATAAGAGCTCAGAGCATAGAAGAGTATTCATACATTAAAGAAAAAGATATAAAAACTTTTTATGCTTATGAAATAAGGAATGGAAGATACGGAGTTGACTGGCAGAACATGGTGCTATCGACTTTAAGCGATAACGTTTACATAACTTTTGACGTGGATTATTTTGATCCTTCCATTATGCCTTCGACCGGAACTCCCGAACCGAACGGTTTATACTGGGCAGAGACAATGAATTTATTAAAACGTTTAGGGGAGACAAAGAACGTCGTTGGATTTGACGTAGTTGAACTTGCACCGAGAAAAGATTTTACATACCCTGATTTTATGACTGCGAAACTTATTTATAAGATGCTGAATTATTTTATAAAGTAATTTTTATTTTTTTTACCACAGAGGACACAGAGATTATACACAGAGGGCACAAAATTTTTAACAGTGTATTTCTCAGCGCTCTCTGTATAATTTTTTGTGTTCTCTGTGGTTAAGTTTTTAAATCCCTTTCAAAATGAATAAGAACGATGTAAAAAAGTATGCTCTTGTAGTTAATAAGAAGCTCGGCGAATTATATCCCAATGCTAAGTGCCATATAGATTATCAGAATTCATTTCAGTTATTGATATCAACCGTCCTTGCAGCGCAATGCACTGATATAAGAGTAAATGCTACGATGGTGCCTCTGTATAAATCAAAGTATAAAAAACCGCAGGATATTTTGGATGACGGATTAGAAAATTTCCGGACAGAAATTAAGTCAATTAATTTTTACAATAATAAAGCGAAGGCAGTAATTGCAATTTGCGAAATGTTAGTGGAGAAACATAGAGGGAAAGTCCCCTGTGATATGGATGCGCTTACTGAACTTGCAGGTGTCGGAAGAAAATCTGCCAGCGTTGTGCTGGGCAATACATGCGGAGTGCATGACGTTATTATTGTGGATACTCATTTAAAAAGAGTAGCAGGAAGGCTTGGGCTTATAAAGAACGAAGACCCTACAAAAATAGAATTTGAACTGAAAGAGTTAATTCCTCCGACTGACCAGTGGCATTTTTCAATGAGAATCGGTGAGCACGGAAGAGTTGTGTGCCATGCAAGAAAGCCGAACTGCCCTGAGTGTGCTTTCAATCAGTCATGTCCTTCAAGTCTTGTAAAAGACGGTCAGCCTGCAATTACTAAGACTGCTAAAATTTCTAAACCAAAAAATTAAATGCCAAAACCTTTCTCGAACGAAACACTTTCTAAGATAGAAGTTATATTAATGGACCTTGACGGATGCCTCACAACAGGCCATATTGTTTACTTAAGCTCAGGCGAAGATTTAAAAATATTCAATACTCATGACGGTTACGGAATTACAAGGGCAAAGAAGCTCGGAATAAAGTTCGGAGTTATAAGCGGAATGAGTTCGCTTGTGAACCAGAGAAGAGTTGACAGACTTAAAATAGATCATTTATATCAGGATGTTGATGATAAGACATTGCCTTATAAAGAGCTGAAGGAAATGTATAAGCTCGGCGATGAAAATTTTGCGTATATTGGCGATGATGAGTTTGATATTGGCTTATTGAAACTTGTGGGATTTTCATGCTGCCCGAATAATGCGATGGCGGAAGTAAAGAAGAATGTTGATTACGTCTGCGCAAAAGACGGCGGTCAGGGCTGTGTAAGGGAGATTATTGACATGATTTTGAAGGCTAAGGGCTTGATATAACATATATGTATGTCCCTTCCCCTTGAAATTTTTGAGATAATTTATTAAATTGTAGATTCATTAAAAATAAAGAGAATATGAAAAAAGCATTTCATCCGAAATATTATAAAACCGACGTTATCTGCAACTGCGGAGAGAATAGAGGAGTCATTTTTACAACACGTTCAACTGTTCCTGAAATCAAGGTTGAAATATGCTCATTATGTCATCCATACTTCACGGGTACGCAAAAAATTATAGATACAGCAGGTAGAGTTGAAAAGTTCAATAAAAAATACGGCAAAAAGAAAATAGAAGTTACTCCTGAAAAGTAAATTCTATATAAATATCAGATAATTTTAAAAGCCAATGTTGACTTCAACGTTGGCTTTTTTATTTTATATAAAAAATATGAATATAATACTATTTGAAGACGGGAATTACAAAAATCTTTTTCCGTTAAATATTCTCCGTCCTAACTTTGAAATAAAATGCGGAGTATCGAATCTTCTGGCGAAGCATTTAAGACGTGTTCCCGAGGGTTCGCAGGTAACACTTCACGTCCGCAAAACATTGCAGGAATATGTTACTATGAAATATCCTGAGGCGGCTATTAATAAGGTTGACGTGAAGAAGTCGTATGTATTTCTTAATTCAAAAGTAATTTATTCAAAAAGTTTTTTTGAGAATCTTCCGAAGGCAAAGACCGATGTAGTTTTAATCGATAAGAATAAAACTGTTTTGTATGCAACAGTATCAGGACCTAATGTAAAGAAAATTTCTGTAAAAATTACTAAAGGCGCGCCGCTTACATTGCTTGATTTCAAAAAGCCGAAGGTAAAAATGACTGAGTACAAAGAGAAAGATGTAAAAGTTATGGAATACTCATGGGATACGATGAGATATTTAGAGGGGGAGTTGAAAAAAGAATTGCACTTCCTCTGCAAAGATTCAAACACATTGACTCATCCGAAAGCAAAAGTTGCTCCTATTGTGATACTGGATGATTCAGCAGGAAAGATTTACGTATCCGAGCATGCGGTGATTGAACCATTCTCTTATATTAAAGGACCTTGTTTCATAGGTAAAAATGCGCTGGTGAAATCGGGCAGCAAAATTTACGGACCCGTATCTATCGGCGAAGGCTCGAGAGTTTCGGGCGAAATATCAGGATGTATTTTCCATGCAAGAGTGAATAAGCAGCATGACGGATTTGTCGGCAACTCTTATTTCTCTGAGTTTGTTAATCTTGGTGCGGATACAGTTACAAGCAATCTGAAAAATAATTATTCAAAAGTAAGGGCGAAGCTCTTCAAAAAAGAATATGAAACTGATCTGCAGTTCTTAGGAAGTATAATCGGCGACCATACGAAAATCGGCATTAACACAATGCTGAATACAGGCACGGTCATCGGCGCATTTGTAAATATAGCAGGCGGAGGATTTCCGGATAAGTTCATTGATTCGTTCTCATGGTATATCATAGGTAAAAAGCCTGCGAAGTATAAAATTCCTGATGCATTAAAGACGTGTGAGATTGTTATGAACAGACGCGGAATAAAAATGACTAAGGAATTTGAAAAATTAATTAAAGCAAAATATTAAAATAAAATTTGATCTGGATAGTTGTATTAGTTGTAATAATAATTTTAGTAATAAGTGTTCTTTTATTTTTGAAGTCGAAAGTGTTTGGAGCTTTGCCTGAAGAAGGAAAGTATTCTTCATCTCCGAATTACAAAAACGGAGCGTTCAGAAATCTTGAAGTAACTCCCATGATGGGTGATAAAACATCGGGGCACCAAATGACTATGCTGAGTGCACTATGGAAATTTTTAAATAAGCCGAAGAATACACGGCCGCCCGGACCGCTGCCGTTTGTAAAAACTGATTTGAAAAATCTTGATTACGATGCGCCGGCAATTGTTTGGTTTGGACATTCCTCATATCTAATTTCATTCAAAGGAATAAATATTTTAGTTGACCCTGTTTTCAGTGGAAGAGTTTCACCTGTTCCTATAGGAGGAAAAGCATTCAAAGGTACTAATGAATATCAGGCTGAACACATGCCTGAGATTGATATTCTGATTTTAACACACGACCATTATGACCATCTCGATTACAAGACAATAACTGAGCTGCATCCAAAGGTAAAAAAGATTTATACTTCACTTGGAGTTAGTCCGCATTTATTAAGATGGGGAGTTGAGCAGGGTAAGATTAACGAGATGGACTGGAACTACTCTGAGAACGTCTCTGAAAATATTAAACTGACTGCCTTAACGGGAAGACATTTTTCGGGAAGACAGTTTAAAAGAAATCAGTCACTGTGGAATTCATTTGTACTGGAGTTCTTCGGCTTTAAAATTTATGTAGGTGGTGATTCAGGATACGGAAAACACTTTAAAGAAATTATTTCAAAGTACGGACCATTTGATATTGCACTGCTCGAGTGCGCGCAGTATGGTGAAGGCTGGCCGTATATACATATGACTCCCGAACAATCTCATCATGCAGCAGTTGATATAAATACAAAAGTTTTATTCCCGGTTCACTGGGGAAAATTTGCATTGGCGTTGCATCCATGGGATGAGCCGATGCATAGGTTATTAGCTGCGAATAAGAATAATGAAGTTGAGATAACTACTCCGATGATTGGTGAAGTTGTAGTGATGAATGAGAAATTGCCTAAGAGTAAGTGGTGGGAGAAGGTGTAGAATTGAAATTCTGGAAACATTTCGCTTGTATCATACTTAAAAAAATAATAACTTAAAGAAAAATGTTTATGGAAAAACTTTTTCTTTTTCTTGCCGTTTTCTGTACAACAAATTTGTTCGCCCAATCAGGCTGGCAGCAAATTTCAACTCCAACCAACACTTCATATACTTTTAACACAATATTTTTTGTTTCAAAAGATCTGGGGTTTCTATACTATAAACAAAACTATGCGCCGTATTTTAGAGACGGAAGAATTTATATGACAACGGATGGCGGAAATACTTTTGCTCTTACATCCACCAATGTAATTTTGCAATATGCCTATTTTAAAAATGCTAATACCGGATGGATACTCGGGGACAGGATAAATTATGAAGTTCCCGGACATTACTACTTTACTTATCAGACAACAAATGGCGGAGCTAGCTGGACTGAGACTGAATATGTTACAAATTCGAACTATACAAACTGTATAAAATTTTCTAACGATAATACAGGATGGAAAACAAAAAACGGCGGCAACGGACTTTTTAAAACAACAAATGGCGGAGCCACATGGGATAGTGTAGCAGGTAATCTGGGAAATACTTTTGTGGATTATTTTACGGTCAATACAATTGATTCGGCAAATTCCATTTACCGTTTAACCACATTTTATAAAGGTCCAGGAGCCATAGTAAAATATTCTACAAATTCAGGAATAAACTGGGTTCAGACAGGTTCTCCCGGCAGTCAAATTCGAAATAAAAACCATTTTGAATTTTTAAACGCAACATGCATAGTTACTTATGCTACCGGTTTACCCACTAAAACAACAAATTATGGTGTTAATTGGAACTCGACACTTAGTATTCACGCATTCATGGATATATCTACTTTAAATAATAAATACGTGTGGGGATTAAATACTGAAGGGAAAATTAAATTTTCAACAGACGGCGGAAGTGCTTTTGCAGATCAACTTAATGTAGGATTCACTTATGACTCCTCATCACACTGTTTTATGTTTCCGGCAGATACTGTAATACATGTTACAGGTTTTTTAAATACAGGCGGCAGATTGTATAAAACTACCACAGGAGGACAGGTTGTAACATCTGTTTCCAACAATGAATCAGTAGTTAACAATTTTAATTTATCTGTTTATCCGAATCCTTTTAATCCATCTACTAAATTAAAAGTAGATACACGCTCGGCTATAAATTTTCTTACAATAAATCTTTATGATTTATCAGGAAAACTTATGAAGTCAACTGATTATCATGATATTCATATAGGAACAACAGAACTTAACATTGACCTTAATAATCTACCAACCGGTTCATACTTGCTCAAAGCAACGGGTGAAAACTTTTCCGAAACAAAGAAACTTGTTCTGCTGAAGTAATCTATTTTGCAGAATAGGGCAATTGTAGTCAATTGAATAAATTTTGAATATTGAGTATTTTAAGTATTCAATGTCTTTTGCAATATGTTTTGCAGTACATTTTGGGCGGTTAGCTCAGTTGGTTAGAGCGCTACGTTGACATCGTAGAGGTCATTGGTTCGAATCCATTACCGCCCACTGAATTTCTTTTTTACAGATTCAATAAATCATGATTCACATTATAAAGATAAATATAGCCATTTTTCAATTCTCACGCTTCACGCGAACGCCTCACGCTATACCCAGCTCACTCTTTTAAACAAAATTTAAAAATTAAAATTTGAAGATTGATTCGCAAGAGGCGGGTCATTCATTTAACTATATGGATAACAAAATTAAAATAACTTTCCCTGACGGAAGCGTTAAGGAATTCGATAAAGGGGTTTCTGCATTCGATATTGCAAACTCCATTAGCAAAAGACTTGCTGAAGAAATACTTGTTGCAAAAGTAAACGGAGTTGATAAAGATGTTAACGCTCCGATAAACGAAGATGCTGAAATAAAATTGTTCAAGTTCGATTCAGATGAAGGCAAAAAAGTTTACTGGCATACAACTTCGCACATAATGGCGCAGGCTATTGAGGAATTATTTCCCGGAGCAAGATTCGGCGTAGGTCCTCCTATAGAAGGCGGATTTTATTACGACGTTGACTCGGATAAAAAATTCACTGAAGATGATTTAAAAAAGATAGAAGCTAAGATGCTTGAGATTGCAAAACGCGACCTGAAGCCGAGCCGTATTGAAATGCCGAGACTTGAAGCGATTGAATACTTTAAATCAAAAAGAAACGACCCGTACAAAGTAGAAATTCTTGAAACAATTGCTAAGGATGAAGATAACGTTTCGCTCTATGAACAAGGTAACTTTACTGACTTATGCCGCGGTCCTCATCTTCCTTCAACTGCAAAAGTGAAGGCAGTTAAACTGCTTTCCGTTTCAGGTTCTTACTGGAGAGGCGATGAAAAGCGTCAGATGCTTCAGAGAATTTACGGAATATCTTTTCCTAAGCAGAAAGATTTAGATGAGCATTTAAATAATCTTGAAGAGGCAAAGAAAAGAGACCACAGAAAACTCGGGCAGGAATTAGAATTATTTATGATTTCTCAGGCAGTGGGAAGCGGTCTTCCTATATGGCTGCCGAAGGGTTCTATTGTAAGAATGGAACTGGAAAATTTCTTAAAGAGCGAACAGTTCAAAAGAGGTTACGAGCCCGTTTATACTCCGCATATCGGAAAAATTGAATTATATAAAACATCGGGACACTATCCCTACTATAAAGAGTCACAGTTTCCTCCGCTGGAGTTTGAAGATGAGACAGGAAAAAAAGAGCAGTATTTATTGAAGCCGATGAACTGCCCGCATCACTTCCAGGTTTATAATCATAAGCCGAGAAGTTATAAAGATTTGCCGGTGAGACTTGCTGAGTTCGGTACTGTTTATCGTTATGAACAATCTGGTGAATTAGCAGGATTATTAAGAGTAAGAGGATTTACACAGGATGACTCACATATTTTCTGCAGACAGGACCAGTTGCTTGATGAAGTCTGTAACGTGATTGAGCTTACTCAGTTTGTTGCAAGGACAGTAGGATTTGATAATCTGAACATAAGACTTTCATTCAGAGATAAAGAAAATAAATCAAAGTACGGCGGAACAGATGAACTATGGGATAAAGCCGAGCAGGATGTAAAAGATGCTGCAGACAGAATGGGACTTGACTATACGATTGCAATCGGTGAAGCCAGCTTCTACGGTCCGAAGATTGATTTTATTTTAAAAGACTCGCTTAACAGAAAATGGCAGCTTGGAACTGTACAGGTTGACTACGTTCAGCCTGTTAACTTCGATATGCTATATACAGGCGCAGACGGACAGAAACACAGACCTGTGGTTATTCACAGAGCGCCGTTTGGCTCTATGGAAAGATTCGTTGCATTGCTGATTGAAAACTTTGCGGGATACTTCCCGCTCTGGTTAGCTCCGGTGCAGGTGATGGTAATTCCGCTTACAGATAACCACAAAGAATATGCTCAGAAAGTGCATGATGAATTGAAATCTCAGAATATTCGTGTCAGTTTAGACGAAAGAAACGAAAAAGTGGGCTATAAGATACGAGAAGCTGAAAATAAAAAAATCCCATATATGCTTGTTTTGGGCGATAAAGAGGTAAATGAGGGATTAATTTCGATTCGCGAGCATAAAAAGGGCGATACCGGAAAAATGGAATTGAATAAATTTATAGAAATTATTAAATTAAAGGTTTCCAAAAAAGATATTTTTTATTAATTAAATCCAATACAGTATTAAAGATAATAAACGCTTCCGCGAAAGAACCAATAACTACATAAACGCTCCTCAACTGAGAGTGATTGACGAAAACGGCGATGCCTTAGGTGTACTGTCTAATTTCGAAGCAAAGAAATTAGCGCAGGAAAAAGGGCTCGATTTAATCGAAATTTCGCCAAATTCAAACCCTCCTGTTTGCAGAATTTCCGATTACGGTAAATTCAATTATGAAAGACAGAAGAAGGAGAAGGAAGCCAAGAAAAATCAGGTAGTAATGACGGTTAAGGAAGTGCGTTTTAACCCGAATACCGATACGCATGATATTGAATTTAAGACGAAACATCTTTACAATTTTTTGATGGAAGGGCATAAAGTAAAAGCTTACGTTATGTTCAAAGGCAGAATGATTACGCACCCTGAGTTCGGACGAAAACTGATGGACGATATTGTGAACAAGCTGAGTGAAGTCGGTAAGCTTGAAGCTCCGCCGAAAATGGAAGGAAAGCAATTGATTGCTTACTTCATGCCGGATAAAGCAAAGATCGCTGCGATTAACAAGTTCAGACAGAGAGAAGCAAAGTTAATAGCTAAAGAGAATGCGATGGAATCAGGACAGACCGCTCCGAAGCCGGTAGTAAATGAAGAAGTAAAAAACGACGCAAGTCAACAAGAAGAAAAACAAACATCAGATAATAATTCTGAAGGGAATATAGAAAATGCCTAAAATGAAATCCAACAGAGCTGCTGCTAAGAGATTCAAAGTAACAGCTACAGGGAAACTGAAAAGAAGTAAGTCTTACAAAAGACATATTTTAACAAAGAAGTCCAGCAAAAGAAAGAGACATCTTGGTACAGCTACCTTGGTTTCCGCACCGGAAACGAAAAAAATGCTTAGATTAATCCAAGCATAATTTACAATTATAAGCCCGCTTAAATGCCGGGGAACGTATAATAATTTTAAAAATTAAAATAAACAAATGCCACGTTCAAAAAACAAAGTCGCATCGCACAGAAGAAGAAAAAGAATCCTCGAGAAAGCTAAAGGATATTTCGGAGCGAGAAGTAAAGTCTATACAGTTGCAAAAAACTCCGTAGAAAAGGGTTTAACTCACGCATACAAAGACAGAAAAACAAAGAAGAGAGTTTACAGAAGCTTATGGATAACAAGAATTAACGCTGCTGCAAGATTGAACAACACTTCTTACTCAAAGTTAATCGATGCGTTAAACAAAAAGAATATTGATATAAACAGAAAAGTTCTTTCTGATTTAGCTTACAATAATCTTCCTGCATTCAATGAAATAGTAAGATTCGCTTTAGCGTAATTTTTCTTTTACATTACGGTTATTTTTACAAAAGGCGAGCGAAAACTCGCCTTTATTATATATAATCCTTTTTGACCATGCTTGACAACTTAAAAAATATATCAGCTGAAGTAACGGATGAAATAAAATCGGTAAACGATTTAAACTCGCTGGAAGAATTCAGAATAAAATATTTAAGCAGAAAAGGAATAGTTGCCTCCCTGTTTGAAAATCTCAAAGACGTTCCTAAAGAAGAAAAAGGCGCTTACGGAAAGCATCTCAACGAATTAAAAAATCTTGTTAATAATCTTTTCGAAGAAAAGAAAAATTCCTTTGGCTCTGCTGAAGAAAAATCCGACATTGATATAACCTTAGAAGGCAGAACCTACAATGTAGGAACACGCCATCTTATTTCAAAAGCGCTTGAAGAAATTTCCTCGATATTTGTAAAGATAGGATTTAAAATTTACGACGGTCCTGAAATAGAAACTGAGTTTCATAACTTCGATGCACTCAATACTCCTGACTATCATCCTTCAAGAGATATGCAGGATACTTTTTATTTAGATGAAAAAGGCAAACCTTCGAATGAATACGGTAAAATTTTATTAAGAACTCATACATCTCCGGGTCAGATACGCGCAATGCTGGGGCACAAGCCTCCGATAAGAATTATTTTGCCCGGTAAGGTGTTTAGAAATGAAGCAATAAGCGCAAGAAGCTTATCGCAATTTCATCAGATTGAAGGATTGTATGTTGATAAAGATGTTACGTTCGGTGATTTGAAAGGAACGCTGGATTACTTCGCAAAACAATTTTTCGGAGACGATTTAAAAACAAGAATGAGACCTTCGTTCTTCCCGTTCACTGAGCCCTCTGCTGAAGTTGATGTAGAGTGCTTCATCTGCAAAGGGGAAGGATGCAGAATTTGCAAGCATACGGGCTGGGTAGAAATTGCAGGCTGCGGTATGGTAAATCCTAAGGTATTTGAAAACGTAGGATATGAAGAAGGTGAATACACAGGTTTTGCATTCGGTATGGGAATAGAGAGAACGATAATGGTGAAGTATGGAATTCCGGATATAAGAATGTTCTATGAAAATGATGTCCGCTTTTTAAAACAATTTTAATGAAGTGTCGAACTCGTTACGAAGCTCCAGCTTCGTAACGTATTCTAAATTTTAATTATTGAACCACCCCCTTAATCCCTCCCGCCTTTAGCGGGACAGGCTCTCCTTGTAAAGGAGTGGAAGACAGTTTAAATAAGTATTATAATTTAAAACAAACACATTGAAACATTTATTAATATTAATAACAGCAGTTTTTATTTTTTGCTTTGCTTTAATTTTTAATAACGCAAATGCGCAGGATAGTGAAACAAAAATTGCGCAGCTTGAGACATCTTTAGGTACAATAAAAATAAAATTATTTACCCAAGAAGCTCCTTTGACATCACAAAATTTCATTGACCTTATTAATAAAGGCTTTTACGACGGAATAATTTTTCACAGGGTAATAGACGGGTTTATGATTCAGGGTGGAGACCCTACCGGAACAGGAATGGGCGGCTCAGGAAAAATAATTCCTGATGAATTCAAAACAGGGTTATCGCACGGCAAGCCGGGCATTGTTTCTATGGCAAATGCAGGTCCTGGAACAACAAGCTCACAGTTTTTTATTACTCTAACTCCTCAGGGAAGGTTAGATGGGGGATATTCTATTTTCGGTGAAGTTATCGAAGGAATGGATGTTGTATCTGCAATCGGCAAAGTTAAAACAGGTTTAAATGACAGACCGGTTGAAGATGTAAAAATTATTAAAGCAACAATTTTAGAATAATAGTTTTATTTATAAAAACACTATAAACAAAAATGAAAAAAATTAATTTATTATTAACTGCATTCGTTCTTTTTGCATTTATTGCAGCAGGATGCGGAAAAAAAGAGGAATCTACAACAACAACTACTACAACTCCTCCGACAACTACTACTCCTGTACCTACAAAGGTTGATACAGTAAAGAAAGACACAGCAACAACTAAAAGTGATGCAAACGGCGATGAAAAGAAAACTGATGGTAAAGAAAAAAATATTGTAAAGATGGAAACAACCATGGGAACCATTAAAATAAAGTTATTTACAAAAGAAGCTCCGATAACAACAGCAAACTTTATCGGGCTTGTAAATAAAGGATTCTACAACGGAATTATTTTTCACAGAGTAATTGACGGTTTCATGATTCAAGGGGGAGACCCGACAGGAACAGGTACCGGCGGCTCACCAACGACAATTAAGGATGAATTCGGTCCCGGCTTAACGAACAATAAAGCAGGCATATTGTCCATGGCAAACAGAGGTCCTAATACAGGAAGCTCACAATTCTTCATCACACTTGCTCCTCAGCCGCACTTAGACGGCAAGCATGCAGTGTTCGGTGAAGTTATTGACGGAATGGACGTTGTAAAGAAAATAGGAAAAGTAAAAACAGCAGGAGCAGATAAACCTGTTACAGATGTGAAGATGACTAAAGTAACAATGGTAGATAAGTGATAAAAAAATTTTAAGATAATCCCGGAAGATTGATTTCTTCCGGGATTTTTTTATGTCTATTTTCATCCGACCTGATCCCGCTCAAGCGGGACCAGGTCAAATTTTGTAATTAACAATGTTCTTAAAAATATTTAAAAGAAAAAATATCTCTCACATGGAACAACAGGACAAAAACATTATGATGGAAACCAATATGGGCAACATCAAAATTAAATTATTCATGAAAGAAGCGCCGCTCACTGCAGGCAATTTTCTTTCGCTCGCTGAAAAAGGATTTTACGACGGAATCATTTTTCACAGAGTGATTGACCAGTTCATGATTCAGGGCGGAGACCCGACCGGAACGGGTCGCGGCGGTTCAGGCAAAAAAATTAAAGATGAATTCGGCGACGGATTGATTCACAATAAGCCAGGCATTCTTTCAATGGCAAATGCAGGACCTAACTCAGGCGACTCACAATTTTTTATTACACTTGTTCCTACTCCATGGCTTGACGGCAAGCATGCAATCTTCGGTGAAGTGATTGAAGGTATGGACGTGGTTGAGAAAATCGGTAAGACAAAAGTTGACCACTACGATAAGCCTGTTGAAGATGTGGTGATGACAAAGGTGTATGCTATCTAAGTTCTAGTTACGAAGCTCCAGCTTCGTAACGTATATTTAAAATTTTTGTAGTTAACCACCCCCCTACCCCCTCTCCGCCAAGGCGGAAGTTCCGCTTGAAAAGGAGGGGGAACAATCAGATAGAATTTTATAAGCCCTTTAGGGAATTGCCCGGAAGGGCTTTTTATTTTTCAATAAATTCCTCCCTTGAGGGAGGTGGCTCGCCAAAGGCGAGACGGAGGGTGTTCGTTCAAACACCCCTCCCCGACTTCGTCGGGACTCCCCTCAAGGGGAGAATTTTTAAAACTTATCTCAATACCCAATACCCACTACCCAATACCCACTACCCAATACCTTACATACTACCTACAAATAAATCTACTTATCCTTTCATTAGTTTTTATTAAATTGTAAACATATGAAAGGTGCTTCAGCCACAAATCTTTCCTACAAAGAATTTACCCTGGATATCAGCAAAGGAAAAATTCCCCCTAATTTAGTTCTTGCTTCAAAATATAAAGTCGTGACTTCTATATTGCTTAACAGCATTGCGCAGAAATTTTTAGAGGAAGAAAAAATCACGGAAGAGACACTGAAGTATTATTATGCCGACGATAAGAATTTTGAAGAGATGATGGGCGAAAGCATGAATGTGAGTTTCTTCTCCTCAAAAAAAGTACTAGTATACAGGAATTTTAAAAAACTTTTAAAAGATGACAGGGAATTATTTTTAAGGTATCTTAATAATTATAATCCGGATACACTTATAATTTTACTGGCAAATGATTTTGCAGATATAGCAGATAACGTGGGAGATATTTCTCACGGTAATCTGAAAGTTATTAACGTAAAAGATTTTTCAGATGCAGAGCTGTTCAACTGGATTAAGGAATTATTCGAAGGATATGAAATCACCGATGAGAATATAAATTATTTTATTTCACTCTCAGGAAGCTCAGTTGATGAATTATATAATGAGACTGAGAAGCTGAAGATTTTTGCTTTCAAAGAAAAAGTTATTACGAAGGAAATAATAAATCTTAGCTCGGGGATTTCCCGCGACTTTGACGAGAACGATTTTCTTTTAGCGGTGCTTACCAAAAATTTTGAGAAGGCGCTTACAATATACGATAAGCTCTCACTGCAGAGAGATGTTGAGATTTACCTGATGTATCTTATAAGCAATGCGTTTATCGGCATCACAAAGCTTTTTGACCCCTCTGTAGCCGCCTACAGTAAGGATTTAAAAAGAATATTGAAGTTGTGGTTTGGTTCAGATAAATTGATTAGTACGCTGAAAGAGTATAAGGATTCTACGAATTTGCCGGCAGTAAAAGAGCATTTACAGAGAATTTTTGAGGTTGATAAGCTGTTAAAGACATCTAATCCCGATAAAAAAAACGTAATAACTAACTTAATTTTTAGTTTAACTCATACTTAATAAAAGACTATCGGCGGAACATTTTACAATTTAATTAGTATATAAATTAAGCTTAGATGCTTTTAAAATCGAATTCCGTTTATAAGGGTTATACCGACGAACAGCTGATAGCCGAGTTTCAGAAAGAAAAGGTTGAGGCGTTCAATGAAATTGTACTCCGGTATAAGGATAAGCTGATTAACTTTTTATTCAGATACACAGGCAGCCGTGAAGAGGCTGAGGACCTTGCGCAAGATACATTTTTGAAGCTATATAAATCGAAACATTTATACAAAGAGATAGCAAAGTTTTCTACATGGTTCTATACGATTGCAATTAACATTGCAAAGACGAACTTAAGAAAAAAGAAGAATTACAGTTCAATTTCTATAAGCGATTTTGACCCCGATGGCGAAAAAGATTTTGATTTAAAGGCCGATGTTTTATCTCCCGAGGAAACGGCTCAGGCAGGAATTGAGAACGAATTTATTCAGCAGGCAATTAACTCGCTTGATGATAAGTTCAAAGAAGTAATAATCCTGCGCGACATACAGGATATGGACTACGAAGAGATAGCTGAAATTATGAAGCTGCCGTTAGGCACAGTGAAATCCAGGATTAACAGAGGACGCGAAAAGCTTAAAGAATTATTACAGGATATATATAAACCCAATTCCTAATTTTATAAATTTAAGGGAGAATTAATTATAAATTAATTTTACAATTTTGTGGAACACGAAAACGAACATTTAGACATACGAGAAAAACTTTTACGACTTCCTAAATTACAAGCCGACGAAAATTTTCTGAAAAGACTTCAGATTCAAATCGATATTTTAGATTCTGAAGAACGAACAAGAGACGTTGTTGATAAAGGCACAGCCTCATCCTATTTCAAAAATTTATTCGGAGCACGACTTGTTCCTGCATTGGGAATTTCATCACTTGTTGTAGCTGCATTTTTAGTATACTTCATTTTAGGAGATAAAAAAGATGCCGTTGTAAACAATATGACGAGCAGTAAAAATACTGAAACGATTATAACAAAGGAACAACCCGGCGAAACGAATTCTCCTGTTGTAACCGGAAAAGAACTTACCCAAAAGGAACTCACCGATATAAAAGAAAAAGTTTTAGCAAAGACTGAAGAAAAGCCAAGAGAAACACCTGATACATACGGTAATAAAATTGCTCAGCCAAAAGTCACTGACGAAAGAAGTCTGCAGCAAAGTGTACAGGATATTAAGAAAAATGTAAATATTGACCAGGAGCAAAGCGGAAGGACAATGGAAGAAAAACCTGCGCCTGTTGTTATTCCTGAGAAAAAAACGGACAAAATTAAGGATGCAGAATCTTCATCAATAGAACCGAAAAAAGAAACGATGAAGACTGAGGCACCTGTGACTTCAACCGAAAAGGAAAAAACCGTCAATGAAGGCGGCAGAGGAAATACTGACACAAAAACCGCAAAAGCAAACATAAAACCGAAGAAAAAAGACTTAAACGGCGTTATTGAGATAAATAAATCCGGTCTAGAATCTATAAGAGATAAAGTAAAATAATCCCGCACTTTTCCAATTTCTATTAATATTTTTAATAGCTAATTTTGTATTAAACTTATTACTCTCCCCATCATCTAACTAATGAAATTCAGCTCAAAAATTAAAATTACTTTACGCAAAAGTATTTTAGACCCGCAGGGTAAGGCAATTGAACACTCGCTTAAATCCATCGGGTATGATTCTATTTTAGATACAAGAATCGGGAAGTTCATCGAGCTTCTTGTTGAGGCTGACTCTTCCGAGAAAGCAAAACAAATTACGGAAGATGCCTGCAAGAAACTTTTGGCAAATCCTGTAATGGAAGATTATGAATTTGAAACGGTTGAATTAAAGGCGTAGGGTATAGAATGAGTAAGGCAAAGATTGGCGTAGTAGTTTTTCCCGGTTCAAACTGCGATCATGATGCATACAACGTATGCAAGCACGTACTTAATGCAGATACAAAATTCCTATGGCATAAAGAGGGAAGTATTGATGACAGGAATGTAATTATTCTGCCCGGCGGATTTTCATACGGTGACTATTTAAGATGCGGAGCGATTTCAAGATTTTCCTCAATAATGACGGATGTGATAAGATTTGCGAACAATGGCGGAATAGTTATAGGAATTTGCAACGGATTTCAGGTCTTGTGTGAGTCAGGCTTGCTTCCCGGAGCGCTTTTAAGGAATGAAAATCTCAAGTTTATATGCAAAACTGTTTCATTGAAAGTAGAAAATAATAAGAGTATTTTTACAGGCAAATACGATATAAAAGAAAATATTAATATTCCCATTGCCCACGGCGAGGGAAATTATTACTGCGATGAAAACACACTGAGTGAACTGATAAGCAATAACCAGATTTTATTCAGCTATAATGAGAACCCAAACGGTTCTTTATTCAATATAGCCGGAATACAGAATAAACACAGAAACGTTTTAGGAATGATGCCTCATCCGGAAAGAGCCTCTGAGAAGGTGCTTGGTAACGATGACGGAAAGAGGTTGTTTGAAAGCGTTGTAGAAAGTATATTATAAAAGAGTTTATACAAATAAAATAAATCAATTAACATGTTTGGATTAGGAACACCCGAAATAATATTAATCGCGCTGGTTATCTTAGTGCTGTTCGGAGCTAAGAAAATCCCGGATTTAATGCAGGGACTCGGAAAAGGAATCAGAGAATTTAAAAAGGCTTCAAGCGATATCGAAAAAGATATAACGAATCACGACCGCGATAACGATAAGAAACCTGCTGCGTAATATTTAAAAGTAAAAATTCGATTCTTTAATTAATATTTACCTCAAAGGGATTTATATGTTTAAATCCCTTTTGCTTTATTTATAAATTATATCAATATGACTGCAATCCCATCAACATATTCAGAACTCAGAAAAAATTTAGATTCAGGAAGTATAACATGCACATATGTTGTTGAGCATTATCTTTCAAATATAAAAGCTAAAGAAAGCTTAAATGTTTTTATTTCTTTATTTGAAAATGAAGCGCTGGAACAGGCAAAGATTGTAGATGAGAAAATCAAGAACGGAACTGCAGGCGAGCTTGCAGGGATGGTGATATCAGTCAAAGATGTAATTTCTGTTAAAGATGCTTTGCTGACTTGCGGCTCAAAAATACTCAGCAACTTTAATGCGATATATGATGCAACAGTTATAAAAAGATTGAAGGATGCCGATGCAATTTTAATAGGTAAAGTTAACTGTGATGAATTTGCAATGGGTTCCTCCAATGAAAATTCATATTACGGAGTAACAAAAAATCCGATAGATGAAACAAGAGTTCCAGGCGGTTCATCGGGAGCAAGCGCAGTATCTGTAGCTGCAGATATGTGTATGGTATCACTCGGTTCGGAAACAGGCGGCTCAATAAGGCAGCCGGCATCATTCTGCGGAATCACAGGGCTGAAGGCAAGCTACGGAAGAATTTCACGATTCGGTCTTGTTGCATTTGCATCATCATTCGATTCTATCGGTCTTTTTGCAAAGGAAAATGAAAACATTGCAAGAGTACTTAAAGTAATTGCCGGAAGAGATGAACAAGACTCAACTTCTGCCGATGTTGAAGTACCTGATTACACTGAAGAGATAAAAGGAAAATTAGATCCGAAGAAAATAAAAATAGGATTTGCCAAAGAATATTTCGGCGAAGGACTTAATGAAGAAATTAAACAAACAATCTTAGCCAAGCTTGAGCATTTAAAAAATAAAGGATTTGAGGTCACTGAAATTGAATTGCCTTACTCTAAATACGGAATTCAGACTTATTATATATTAACTTGCGCAGAGGCATCGAGCAACTTATCAAGATATGACGGAGTAAGATACGGAGTCCGCTCTAAAAAATCTGAAGTATTGGAAGATATGTACGTGAACACACGCTCAGAAGGATTCGGAGACGAAGTGAAAAGAAGAATTATGCTTGGCACTTACGTGCTTTCATCGGGATATTATGATGCGTATTACCGAAAAGGTCAGAAAGTAAGAAATCTTATCAAGAAAGATTTTGAAAAGGCATTTGAAAAAGTTGATTTTATAATTTCACCTACTACTCCGACCGCTGCATTTAAAATCGGAGATAAAATAGATGACCCGCTTGCAATGTATCTGAACGATATTTACACTGTGTCTGCTAACCTTGCAGGCAACTGCGCCTTGTCTGTTCCGGTTGGAAAAGATAAAGAAGGGCTTCCGTTCGGCATTCAGGTCATGGGTAAAAAATTCGATGAGGCAGGATTGTTGAGAATGGCAAATTTATTATCAGAATAAAATCTAAGTAGTCTATCTTGTAAGATTAAATTCAAAGCGCGTTCCCTTGTTCTCTTCACTCTCTACTTTTATCTGGCTCTTATGCACTTCAAGAATGTGTTTCACAATTGAGAGTCCCAATCCGCTGCCGCCAACATCACGTGAGCGCGTTTTATCCACTCTGTAAAATCTTTCAAAGAGTCTTGGCAGGTCAGCTTTAGGAATTCCGATTCCGTTATCTTCCACTGCAATAGTTACTTCTTTAGGTTTCATTTCAGTCGTTACCTTTATCACTCCCTCTGCATTTGTATATTTCACAGCGTTATCAATCAGGTTTATCATTACCTGTTTTAATCTCTCTTCATCTCCGAAAACATTCACTCCGTTTGAGCTTCCCGGATTGAACTCAATAGTAATATGTTTTTTGCTTGCAATTCCCTGCAAGTCATCGATAGTCTTTTTAATCATGTCGTTCACTCTGAAGTATCTTTTACTCATTTTCATACCTGCTTCAAGCTTTGAAATGCTTATCAGGTCATCGACTAAGTCTTTCAATCTGTATGTCTGCTTTATCGCTCTCTGAAGAAAATCTTCAGCAACTGCTTTATCATTCATTGCCCCATCAAGAAGTGTCTCTAATGAAAGTTGTATTGCAAAAATTGGTGTACGGAGTTCATGAGTTACGTTGCCGAGAAATTCGTTTCTGTTTACCTTGAAAGTTTTTGCAGTCTGTAAATCACTTGATAATCTTTCTGCAACATCAATGAGAAGATTATTTATATTATAAATATAAAGTGATTTTGACTTTTCATCTCTGTAATGAATAAGCTCTGCAAGAATTTCATTCACTGCAGAAATTTCATTATCCAGTTCTTCGCTGTTATCTTTTTTTGAGCTGAGCTTAGTTGTAATTTTTGAAAGGTCCTGAAGCGGTTTGAATAACTCAAATTTTATGAACGCAAACGTTGCTCCGTAGCAAACGAGCATAATAACAGCAGAAGCAATCAGTGTCTCATTAGAAACATCAATTACCTTTGATAAAAAAATAATAAAGACAAGGAATAGTAATGAATAAAGGAGTGTGAATTTCGTGAATAGCTTTAACCTGTTCTTCATACGTAAAATATAATTACTTCGCTTCTTTAAATCTATATCCTAAACCTTTGATGGTTTCTATGTAATCATTGTACTCGCCGAGTTTCTCTCTCACCTTCGCAACATGTACGTCAACGGTTCTATCTACTACGTAAATGTTTTCTCCCCAAATCTGGTTCAATAAAATCTCACGGGAGAAAACTCTGCCGCGGTTAGCAATTAGAAAATGTAAGAGCTGAAATTCTTTTTTAGGGAAGAAAATTTCTTTTTTGTTTATTTTCACTGAGTGAGTAACGCTGTCGACTTCAAGATTTTTGAACTTAATTATTTCATCAAGCTTTGTATTTCTTTCTGCTTCAACATTGCTTCTGCGGATAACGGATTTTACTCGGGCAATTACTTTTCTTGGTGAGAGCGGCTTATGAATATAATCATCTGCACCGAGCTCAAGGCCTAGAATTTCATCTATCTCGTTTTCTTTTGCGGTTAAAAATATTACAGGGATTTTTGCTGTGGCGGGATTTTGTTTAAGCTGCTTACAGACTTCAAAGCCGTTAAGCTCCGGCATCATTATGTCAAGCAGAATTAAATCAGGGTGGCTTTCAACTAACTCCAGCGCTTCTTTACCGTTGTACGCAGCTAAAACTTCGAACTCATGTTCCTTTTCAAGATTGTATTTCAGTATATCGACGATATCTTTTTCGTCATCAACTACAAGTATTTTCTTTTTCACCTTATTGTTTTTCATCAATATACACTATTAATGTAAAGAAACCGTAAAGTTTTTATTTAAAAATTACTTCCTTTCCGAGCTTAGCAGACTTGTAAATAGCGTCCACAATCTTCATTCTTGAAAGCGCTTCATCTCCGTTGCAGATAATTTCAGCTTCGTTGTTGATTACTTTCACAAAATGCTGCAGTTCGAACTCATAACTCTTCTTGAATTGGTTCGCAGGCATCTGTAATTTATTCGGGGTGATGTTGAATAATTTATCTCCCATTCTTTTATAGATACGCAGCGGATTTATTGCCGAGCTTCCGGTCTTTCCGAATACGTTGCAATAAAATAATTCACCTTCTCTTTGCAGGCTCCAGCTTGTTTCTATTGAAAGTGTTGAACCGTTCTTGAACTTTATTAAACTTATATTTGAATCTTCTACGTTCTTTGTATTGTGATTATAATTTACTGCTGATACACTTAACGGTTCAGGAAAACCAAGCATCCACATTCCAAGGTCAAGCATTACAATTCCGTTATCGAGTAACACACCGCCACCTGATTTTTCTTTTTCAAGAAACCATTTCTGGTCAGAGCTTTGTGTTTTTATCCATCCTGTTTTAACATAAAATGGCTCACCAATTTCTTTTCCCTTCACAAATGTTTTCATAAGCATTACATCGTTGCGGAATCTGTTATTCATACCGATCATCAATTTCTTTTTGTGTTTCTTCGCAGCTTCAACTATATCTTCTGCCTCTGCATAATTTCTTGCAATGGGTTTTTCTACAAGTACGTCTTTACCCGCAGCAAATGATTTTAACGCAAGCTCTCTGTGCGCATCGGTCTGAGCAGTGATGATTACTGCAGCAATCTCAGGATTCTCATCAAGCATTTTATCAAAATCTTTGTACCATTTTTTTATTCCGTATTTGGAGGCAATAGTTTTTGCTTTTGAAAGCTCAAGATCGCATACAGCGGTGATTTCCACATCATTCATTTTTGATAGAATAGGAATATGGTTTACCTGTGCTATTCCGCCTAGTCCTACAATTGCGAGTTGGGTTTTGCTCATAGAAAAGTTGGTTAGAATTTGAAGTTTTTGTTGAAGGAGTAAAAAGTCAAGACACCCGAATCACATATGATTATTACTTACCGTTGCTTCATTCCTGACCTGGCGGGGTTGGGTAATGTCACATTGTTCGGGGCTTGACAAATTTAACTCAATATAACTTTAACTGACTGAAAATTAAATAAACTAAAAAATACCTTTTTATTTCTAAATTTTCATTTTGTTCTCCTTTCCAACTCCTGTTTGGGAAGGAACGTTGTAGCGAAGCTCTGCTTCACTGCGAAACGGAGTTTCGCGGAATATGCATTCCCAAATAAAGTTTGGGAATGATCACTTTCATAATTCTCCTATTATTTTTTCTGCAGTTTCATCAAGTGCATTTCTTTCTTTTGGAACAAAATATTCATCGGAAAATTGCAAGCCGAAGCCGTCATTTTTAAATCTTGGGACTATATGTATATGCAGATGAAATATTTCCTGTCCTGCAGCTTCTCCGTTTGCAATAAGATTCAACACACCCTCACACTTTACTGCTTTTGAAACAGCGTTGTTTAATTTTTTAGTGACTGCCATCAAGTGCTTTGCAGTTTCCTCATCACAATCTTCCAATGTTTCATAATGTTTCTTAGGCACAACAAGTGTATGCCCTTCATTCACCGGCTGAATATCCATGAAGGCAATTGCTATATCATCTTCATAAACAATTGAAGATTGAAACTCTTTATTTATTATTTTACAAAATGTGCAGTCTTCCATTATGTATAATTCTAGTCTTCTGGTTACGATGCTCCAGCGTCGTAACCATTCTTTCGTTCCAACGCTAGAGCATTGGAACGAGATTTTCTGTAAATTTTTACGATGATTTCTTCATCAAGATTAATCCAAATACTCCCAATACAATATTTGCAAACCACATACCAAGCAGGGGACTAAGCAGCGCTCTATCCGCAAACTTCTCTCCGCCTATCAGTGATGCCCAGTATAATAAAAAGAATAAGAGAGATAATCCAGCTGCAATTCCGAATCCGCCGCGCCTTACTCTGTATCCAAGCGGTGCGCCTATCAAAGCAAAAACTATACATGAAAAAGGAATCGAATACTTTTTGTAAATCTCCACATCATACTGGTCAACCTGCTTTTCAAGTTCTTTTCTTATAGTGGACTGGTTCTTATAATCATTCCTGTAAACCATAATCCTGGAGTACAATGTTTTCAAAGTATCATAAGCCGGATTTTTACCCGTCGTATCATTGGGATTTAACTTAACTCCTACAGGAGCTTTATAAACTGTATCTTTTAATTTATAATTGGAAATTTTTATTATGTCCGGATAAATTCTTCTGAACAACTGCTCGCCGATTGTATTTGATGACTTTTTTAAACTATCAACAATCTGATTCATCGCATAAGAGGATAGCTCCCTGTCTCCGCGCGAAAAAGCGTTATCGCCTGACTGCTGAAATCCAAATCCGTTGGCATCCATAATAATCCTGTGCTTATCGAATTTTATTACTCTGTACTTGTTGGTATAATCTAAATTATTCAGCTGATGAATTTCTCCGTTGGAGAGATTCATTACTATGTGTTTGAAATCACTTGTAAAGCTAATGTCGCCCTTCTCCGCAGTGATAACGTTTCTCGTTGCGGGATTGGAATAATCCGAAATATAGATATCCTCGAGATTATTGTTGTTCTCGAATGTTTTCTTGACAAGAATTTTAAATCCACCTATGTCATCGGAGAATTTCCCCGCTTCAAGAATAAATGTCGGCTTTGTTTTAGAGATATCAGTGAGAAGAACCCTTGCCTTATGATTTGCCTCAGGCAAGATATCGTTATTAAATCTTACCATAGCATACGATAAAATTACAGAGGCAATTAAAACCGGCGCCATAAGCTTGGGAAGACTCAAACCGCTTGCCTTCATAATTGTAATTTCGTTATCTGAAGATAAGGAACCGAATGCCATGAGAGTTGCTACAAGCACTGCCATTGGAGCGGCAAGAGTAACAATCCATGCAAGGTTGAATGTAATTAGCTGGAAGATTATCCATAAACTAAGACCCTTGCCGACTAACTGGTCAAGGGCCTTAATTAAGAATTGGAATAAGAAAAGAAAAAATATCGTGAAGAATGAAAATATAAACGGACCTACGTGAGCTTTTAATATGTATCTATATAGAATCATTCATTGTTTTTCATTTCAAAAAATTAATCATCGCTGATTTTTGTCCATGTCTGAAAATTCCCCGAAGTTGTCGGGTCAGTAGTCATTGATGTAATTGTAATATGGGAATCGTCCGTAAACTCAATATATTTGTATGCGTACCAAGAATCACAGCTGCTGCTTTTTGATAAGTCATCCATCTCATAATATCCTTTACCTGCCTTGATAATATTCATCCATTTAATTTCACCAACATCAAAACATGCTTCCTTCATTGCCTGTGTTGAAAAAACAATTTTTCCTTTAAATGTGCTGCCGGTCTTGAAAACCTTTACCTGCGCACCTGCTAAGTCATCACCCGTTCTTTCCCAGGTACCGATTAATTTATCCTGAGCATACAGATTAGATAAAGAAATAACCGACAGTACAAAAACTGCAAAGAACAGTCTTATTGTTTTTTGTTTCATTGGGGTTGTATTTATTTATTAAAGAAAATTATTTCAGTACTCCTAGCTCTTTACCGACTTTTGTAAATGCATTTATACATTTATCAAGATGCTCTCTGGTATGTGCAGCAGAAAGCTGTACTCTTATTCTTGCTTTTCCTTTTGCAACAACAGGGAAGAAGAATCCTATTACATAAATTCCTTCGTCCATTAATTTGGCTGCCATATCCTGTGCAAGTTTTGCATCGTAAAGCATGATTGGTACTATCGGATGAACGCCGGGCTTTATATCAAATCCGGCAGCAGTCATTTTCTCTCTGAAATATTTTGTGTTCTCTTCAAGTCTGTCTCTCAGTTCAGTTGTCTCTGTAAGTAAATCCATAACTGCTATCGAACCCCCGACTATTGAAGGAGCAAGAGAGTTTGAAAATAAATAAGGTCTGCTTCTTTGTCTTAATAAATCTATAATTTCTTTTCTTCCTGATGTAAATCCTCCCATTGCGCCGCCTAATGCTTTACCGAGCGTTCCTGTAATTATATCAACTCTTCCCATTACATCGCAATGCTCAATTGAACCTCTGCCTGTTTTTCCGAGGAAACCCGAGCAGTGACACTCATCAACCATAACCATTGCTTCGTACTTATCTGCTAAGTCGCAAATTGATTTTAAATCTGCAATTGTTCCGTCCATAGAAAATGCGCCGTCAGTACAGATGATTATCTGCTTAGCGCCTTTTGCTCTGGCATCTTTCAGATGCTCTTCGAGCTCTGCCATATCGTTGTGTTTATATCTGTAGCGCATTGCCTTACAGAGACGAACACCATCGATAATGCTGGCATGATTTAACTCATCTGAAATTATCGCATCGGTTTCATTTATTAAGGGTTCAAATACACCGCCGTTTGCATCGAAGCATGCTGCATATAAAATTGTATCCTCTGTTCCGAGAAATTTTGCAATTTTCTCTTCAAGTGTTTTATGTATTGTCTGCGTTCCGCAGATGAATCTTACTGATGACATTCCGTAACCCCATTCGTCGAGAGTTTTTTTTGCTGCTTCGATTACTTTAGGATGTGATGAAAGTCCCAGATAATTATTTGCGCAGAAGTTTATAACTTCTTTGCCGTTCGCTTTGATTTCCGCGCCCTGCGGAGTTTCGATAATTCTTTCTTTTTTATATAGCCCTGCCTCTTCAATTGATTGAAGCTCTTTTTGAAGTATGTCCTTGTATTGTGAAAACATTTCAGGTTGGATTAAAGATTATAAAATAATAACGTTCCCAAGCCTGAGCTTGGGAACGAGTATCGTTCTCGTTACGAAGCTCCAGCTTCGTAACGCAAAAACTATTTTATTAAAATTAATTTCTTTGTAGAGGTGAAATCAGATGTTTCTAACTTGTAAAAATATGTTCCGCTTGGTAATGCCGCTGCATCGAATTCGTATTGATATGTTCCTGCCTGTAAAATATTATTTACCAGTGCTGAAACTTCTCTTCCGTTTAAGTCATAAACTTTTAATGTTACAAAGCTTCTGTATGGGACTGCAAAATTTATTTTTGTAGTCGGGTTAAACGGATTTGGATAGTTTTGTGATAAAGCAAATCTGTCAGGAACCTGTGTTGAAAGTGTTGCAATTCCTGCTGTCTGACTGTTGCTGTATCCTGTAACGTTAACAGTTTTAACTGTATCACTTGAAGTGATAGTAATTAAACCGTTGAATGTCTGATTGTTTGCATTTGGTTTGAACTTCACTCTTGCATAAGCAAATGTGTTCTGTGCAATAGTTGAAGGGAAGCTTTCAACTGTGAAAACTCCGTTAGATGATGAAACATTGCTGATGCTTGCATTGCCTGTACCTGAATTAAAAATTGCAATGTAGTAGCTTGCTGTGTCATTTTTAGCCAGAGTATCATAGGTAGCATTTGAAGGCGCTGCAGATGTCTTTGGTCTTGGGATATTTAATATAGTTGTATATGTGCTTTTAATTCTGTCTATAAATTCAGGATGGTCAATGAAAGGGTTTCTTACATTGAGGTATTGTTTAATTCTGTCGTTTCTTGTTCTTTCATGGGCATCTACTGTATCAATTAAATTCCATTGTCTTAAAACATCTTCCTGTTTTCCGCCTGTGAAACCGCCCTGGTTGCCGTATTTTACAGCGAAGTAAAATAATGCTCTTGCAACGTTTCCTTTATGTTTATCTCTTGCTTCAAATACTGTTGCGCCTTCAAAATCTTTACCGAGTTTTGAACCGCCGACATTGAATGTGATATTTGTTAATACAAATCCGAACGGATAATTGCTTCTTGCATTGTTTGCAGCGTCATCTGTAGGGAATAAGTGATTCACATCGCTGACCATAGGGTCATTGCTGTTGAAAAAACTTTGCGGCCACGTATGTTCACAATTGAAGTTTACATTTCCTGCACCTGCTCTGTTCGGAACGTATGCTCGTCTTCCTGTGTAAACACATTCCAGAGTGTCGTTATTATCGTAGTCGTCGATTGATTCATACATTCTGTCTCTTGCTACATTGTAGCCGAGAGTAATATAACCTGTTGTGGTGAAATTTTTTAAAGCTGTTTTTAATTCTTCATCAATAAGACCTTGTGTAAATGCATACAATACATCTGCATATTTTCCCGTTGCCACAGTGTAATATACTAAAGAATTTTTTAGAACATTAACATCGTATATAATGAAATCTCTATAGGTGATGTTTTGATTTGTTCTGAAAATTACCCATTTCTGAACGCTGTCATTCGGGTTTACGGTGAATGAAGTACTTCTTAAAAAGAACATTGAGTTCAGTGTTCTTCCGTTTGTTACTGTCATTACTTTATTAGTCGGATTCTTTACATAAAATGACGCGCTGTCGTAAGTCTTTGTTATCGATGTATCAAGATTGATTGTCTGAACAAAGGATTGCTGCGAGAATGCCATTTCCGAAAATAATAAAATAAGGGCGAGAGCCGTTAGTTTTAGTTTCATTTAGTTTTTTAGTTTTCGAACCTTAAATTTAACTTAATTTATCCAAATATGTAATTGAAAACAAGGGGACTAACGTCAATTTTTTAGGTGGTTTGTGGGGGATTACTTAAAAAAACTCTATTTTTTCGGCGGAAACGAAGAAAATTATCAGAATTAACAAGAAAGAAAGGAATGAATATATAACTACCTGAGCAGATTTATTTGTCTCTGAAAAAATGGTCGGTAGAATTACAAAAAGAAATACGGGTACGCTGTAGGCAATTAATATTAACGCTACCATTATACCACTCTGATAGAATTTGCCTGAAGTCAGTTCCATCGAAACATTAAAAATATTTACTGCAAAGATAAATAGCAGAGTAATAATGTAAAATCTCAGCAAATATTTCTTCATAAAAAATTTCATTATGCAAATTAACAATTATTTTACAAACAAACGATTAATTTATTTTCAAATTTGTGATAAAATTCTGTAAGCCATAGTCTTTTGTATGGTATTAAATTTGTATTAAAGTTAAATTTGTGGGTATGGAATTAATCGCAAAAAACTCACTGAAAAAAGGCAGTCCCGAAATGTTCTTCAACCGCGAACTTAGCTGGATTGAATTCAATAAACGCGTACTTGAAGAAGCTCAGGATGAAAGTAATCCTTTGCTGGAAAGAGTTAAATTTCTTTCTATCTTCAGTTCAAACCTTGACGAGTTTTTTATGATTCGTGTCTCCGGTGTGAAAAGACAGATACTGAGTGATATAAACGAGCTTTCTTCTGACGGGATTTCTCCTGCCGAGCTCATGGAGCAGATTTACCAGAAACTGAACCCGCTTGTAGAAGAGCAATACAGATTATTTAATTCCGATATTTATCCTAAGCTTGCAGAGAACAATATAAAAATTTTCAAATACGAAGACCTTACTGATGAGGAAAAGAAAAGAATAACTCAGTACTTTGAAGACGAAATTTTCCCGATACTTACTCCTCTTGCAATAGATAACGTTCATCCTTTCCCGAATTTAATTAACAGAAGTATTGCGCTTGCAATTTTGCTTGATGACCCTGATACTGAGACGATTGAAGAAAAACTTTCAGTAGTGCAGGTGCCTTCCAATATCGTTCCGAGATTTTATCAGATTGACGGAAGAGAAGAGAACACTTTTATTTTGCTGGAAGAAATTATTCTTGCAAACATTGATAAGCTCTTCCCGGGAATGGCAACTGTTGGTGTGACTTCATTCAGAATCACCCGCAATGCCGACCTTGAACTTGAAGAGGAAGAAGCGGCAGACTTACTCACATTGATTGAAGAAGAGGTTAAGAAAAGACGTCTTGGACTTTTAGTTAGAATGGAAATTGATAAACACTGTCCTGATAAGCTGAAGAATTTTTTAACAAGCGCGCTGAATGTAGAGAAGAATGAAATTTATGAAATTGACGGCCCTTTAAATCTTGGTGATTTAATGAACCTTACAAAAATTGAGAACAGAAAATTAAAATACGAATCATTCACTCCGAGGATTTCTTCATTCTTCAGAGAGGAAGACGACGTATTCAAAAATATTTCACGTCAGGATATTTTCCTGCATCACCCCTTTTATTCATTTTCTTCTGTCAGCGAGTTCATCGCTCAGGCAGCAGTTGACCCGAAAGTTTATGCTATAAAGCTTACGCTGTACAGGACAAGCGGTGACTCTGCTATAATTAATTCACTCATCACAGCCGCAGAGAATGGCAAACAGGTAACGGCAGTAGTGGAGTTAAAAGCCCGCTTCGATGAAGAAAATAATATCATCTGGGCACGAGCACTTGAAAACGCAGGAGTACACGTTGTGTATGGATTGATCGGATTAAAAACTCACTGCAAAATTGCTCTCGTAGTCCGCAAGGAAGATGAGAAGATGAAACGTTACGTTCACCTTAGCACAGGAAATTATAATCAGACTACTTCAAAGCTTTATACAGATTTCGGCTTGTTCACAGCGAATGAAGATTTCGGAAAAGATGCAACGCAGCTTTTCAATTACCTTACAGGATATTCAAAAAAACATTCATTCAAGGAATTAGTAGTTGCACCGATTAACATGCGCAAAACAATTCTTGGATTAATCGACAACGAAATACAAAAACATAAAGACCACAATAACGGTTACATTCTTGCAAAGATGAATTCGCTTGTAGATGAAGAAGTGATTCTGAAGCTCTACGAAGCATCCAATGCCGGAGTGAAGCTTGAACTTATGGTTCGCGGTATCTGCAGACTGAAACCGGGAATAAAAGGACTTAGCGAAAACATAAGTGTGTACAGTTTAGTAGGAAGATTTTTAGAACACAGCAGGGCATTTTATTTCCATAACAACGGAGATTCCAAATTATATCTTGGAAGCGCTGACTGGATGCCGAGAAATCTGGACAGACGAATTGAAATTATGTTCCCTATTGAAGATGAAAGAGTGAAGGAAGATATACTTGAAGTATTAAAATTGTATTTGACGGATAATGTTAAATCAAGAATGTTAAAAAGCGACGGCACCTATGAAAAACTGACATCTACAAGCAACAACAGAATTGATATTCAGGAAACATTTGTAAGACGAGTGATAAAAAAACACTCAACGGAAACAAAGAAAGACATAAAGAAAAAAATAAAAAAATTAGCTGTAAAACATCTTAGCATAGTAAAATAATTCTTGCTAAAAGACTTGTAAAAAGACTTGCCAAAAAGAACAGACCTTAAAACAATTTTACTTATAGGAAGCGGACCTATTGTTATCGGTCAGGCTTGCGAGTTTGATTACTCAGGCTCGCAGGCAGTTAAAGCATTGAAGGAAGAGGGTTACAGAGTTGTTCTCATAAACTCAAACCCCGCCACAATAATGACTGACCCCGAAATTGCCGATGCAACCTACATCGAGCCCATCACTTCCGAATACATCGAAGAAATAATAAAGAAAGAAAAACCCGAGGCAATTCTTCCCACTATGGGAGGACAGACTGCGCTTAACGCTGCAATGCAGTTGCACGAGAAAGGCATCTTAAAAAAATATAATGTTGAACTGCTCGGCGCAAATGTAGAGTCGATAAACAAAGCAGAGTCGCGTGAAGAGTTCAGCGCGGCGATGAAGAAAATCGGACTTGAAGTTGCAGAGGGAATGTTTGTTCATAATATGGAAGAGGCGCGGATTGCTATGGAGAAAACCGGCTTTCCGATTATCGTCCGACCATCATTCACACTCGGAGGCACAGGAGGCGGCATAGCATACAACGTTGATGAGTACGAAACAATTGTAAATAAAGGTCTGACGGCTTCACCGACAAATCAGGTTTTAGTTGAAGAATCATTGATTGGATGGAAAGAGTTTGAGCTTGAAGTAATGCGCGATAAGAACGACAACTTTGTTGTGATATGCTCGATAGAAAATTTTGACCCGATGGGAGTGCATACGGGCGACTCAATCACCTGCGCTCCTGCGCAGACACTTACCGATAAACAATATCAGAAGCTGAGGGACGCTGCAAAGAAAATTATTTCAGAGATAGGTGTTGAAACAGGCGGCTCCAATATTCAGTTTGCAGTAAACCCTGAGACGGGAAGAATAATTGTAATTGAAATGAATCCGCGCGTATCACGTTCATCGGCGCTGGCATCGAAGGCAACGGGATTTCCGATTGCAAAGATTGCAGCAAAGCTTGCCGTAGGATATACGCTCGATGAAATTCCAAATGATATTACGAAGACAACTCCATCATGTTTTGAGCCTGTGATAGATTATATTGTTTTAAAAATTCCACGATGGGACTTTGATAAGTTCCGCTCCTCTAATCCCGATAACGATGTGCTTGGCGTACAGATGAAATCTGTAGGCGAAGTAATGTCATTCGGAAGAAATTTTAAAGAGGCATTCCAGAAGGCAATCCGCTCGCTTGAAACAGGCAGGGCAGGACTCGGTGCTGACGGAAAAGATAAATACTCCTATGAAGAGCTTATTTCATTAAAGAAAAGCGAAAGAGTTTTGCTTAAGGAAAAAATTCTCACCAAATTAAAAACTCCCCGCAACGATAATATTTTTTATCTCCGCTACGCCCTTCTTGTCGGCGCATCTATAGATGAGCTGTACCAATCCACTAAAATAGATAAATGGTTTTTGAATCAGGTTAAGGATATAGTTGATATGGAAGTGGAGCTGAGGGGATGTAGGATGTAGCTTTATGAAAGTACTCATTCCCAAACTCCTGTTTGGGAATGCATTGTGTGTCGAAACTCCGTTTCGACTTTAAATATGCGAAACGGAGTTTCGCTTCCAAGTTCCGTCCCAAACGGGAGTTTGGGACGGAGAAGTACAACACTAAATAAACTATAATATGCGTTCTTCATATAAAATAGTTGATAACCAATATCCTTACTTCATTACATCCACTGTTATAGAATGGATACCTATTTTCACAAATTCCAAATATTGCGACATTCTTATAAATGCACTTAAATTTTATCAGTCGAATAAAAATTTAAAAATACTTTCATTTGTAATTATGGATAATCATTTTCATTTAATTGCAATTAATGAAAACTTATCAAGAATAATTTCTGATTTTAAAAAATTCACTGCAAAAGAAATATTATCAGTGTTAAAAGAAGATAACAAGGAATGGGTATTAAATCAGTTTGAATATTATAAGAAGAAACATAAGATCGAAAGTAATTTTCAAGTCTGGCAGGAAGGATTTCATCCAATTCAAATCTCATCACAACAAATTTTCAATCAGAAAATAGAATATATTCATTATAATCCGGTTAGAAGGGGATTAATTGAAAATCCTGAAGATTGGAAATACAGCTCTGCGGCATATTATCTGAAAAATAAGAAATGTGTAATTGATATTGATAGTTTTTAATTCAGTGTGAACTCATTCCCAAACTCCTGTTTGGGAATGCATGGTAAGTCGAAACTCTGTTTCGACTTTAAATTTGCGAAACGGAGTTTCGCTTCCAAGTTCCGTCCCAAACGGGAGTTTGGGACGGAGAACAACCTACAACTATCAACTGACAACTAAAACTGCACTCCCATCGTAATACTTCCGTCTATCCTGTAATCTTTATCATCTGTAAATATTTTCAAATCTCTTAGTGTTTTTAAATATCTTCCTTCTAGGCGGACGTATGCATTTGGCATCGGCTGATATTTGAATGCCAGCGATGGACCGAAGCACATAAGCCCGCTTCTTTCTGTGGAAGTAACGTTATATGTCGGTGAGAGTATTCCGTCGAAATCAGCAAAATATTCTCCTCTGTAAGCGAGTGAAAATTTCGGATCGTTGAATGTGTACTGCACTGTTAAAAATCCGCCTGCCAATGCACCGTATGATTTCGGATCATCAATCTTTGATTTTTCCTGAAAGCAGAAATCGTTGTTTACAATTATATTCCAGTTAGTTCCTAAGCTTGCCTTGATAATAAAGTTATTGTAATATCTCATCTTGCCGTCGGATAAATCCGATGATTCATTGCCGATTATATTATTATACGCGAAGGAAACATTCTTATAAGGCCACCATGTAAGTGATATTCCCGCCGATTTATTTTTATTGTTATCTGCAAGTACGCTGTACCCATTCATTACCCATAGCGCGCCGTTAAATCTTCTTGCCGAGTATGATATCACTGCACCTGCCTGAGGAAGCGGTTCGAACTGTGTCACAAGCGCCCAGGTAGAAAATGTATTTTCAATCGGTCTGACTGTTTCCGTTCCGATATGAGTAACAAAATATCCCGCATCAATCCAAACATTCTCCCATGGAGAAAATCCTACATTGGCTTCCGGAAAAAGTTTCTGATTAGAAGGATAAGAAACATCGGGCAAATCTCCGTATTGAATTGTAAGATTCCCTCTTACATTTTGTTTTATATATTTCAAACTAAGCTGCGCAATGTTTAGACGGAACTCATCTCTTACTGGAGAGACCCCTGGGAAGCGGTCAGTTGTATTTGAGTTATCATTATCGTGGCTGTAATAAGTATCTACATATCCTGATATTGTGAATGGTGAAACCGGAATAAGTGAGTTGATTAAACTTCTTAGTGAGTCCTGAGAAAAAACATCTGAAAAACTTGCAACGGTAAATAAAAGAATTAAAAGAAGGAGTTGAATTCTTTTCATAAATTGATTTAATTTTTTCTGTTCAAAATTGCCGAAAACAAAATAAACAGAAAATAAATTGTTTGGGGTTTAGTATAAAAAAAATATAAATAAGTCCCTGCTGCTGCTTTTTAGCAAACAGCAGGGGAAAAGTATATATTATATATAGGCCTGCTCTCCGTGAAGAGTTGCATCGAGTCCTGTTTTTTCTTCTTCAGCAGTTGTTTTAACTTTTGTGAAGAGATTTATTACAAAGAGCATAAGATAAGTAAATCCGAATGCATAAATTGAGCTTAACAATATTGCGCCTAACTGAATCCAGAAGAAGTGAGAATCACCGTATAATAATCCGTTGCTTCCCGTTGCATTGACTGCAACTGTTCCGAAAATACCCAGCATAATTACTCCGATCATACCGCCGACTCCGTGAACGCCCCATACGTCAAGCGCGTCATCCCATCCCATTTTATTCTTAAGATAAACTGCTCCGTAGCATACAACTCCTGAGATACATCCGATAATTACGGCTGAGTTAGTTGTAACATAACCTGCTGCGGGAGTGATGGTTGCAAGTCCTGCAACTGCTCCTGTAAGCAGACCGACAAACTTTGGTTTCTCTTCAAACATCCAAGCCATTGCAAGCCACATAACTGCTGCAAAAGAAGCTGCGATATCTGTATTTAAAAATGCAATTGCTGTTACTGAATCAACTGCAAACTCACTGCCTGCGTTAAAGCCGTACCATCCGAACCAAAGCAAACCTGTACCGAGAGCTATCAACGGAATTGAGTGTAGGCCTTTATCTTCAACCTGTCTTTTACCAACGTAAAGTACAGATGCTAATGCAGCCATACCTGCAATATTGTGAACGACAATACCGCCTGCAAAATCTTTTACTCCCCATTGAGCTAAAATGCCTCCGCCCCAAACCATGTGGACGAACGGGAAATAAACAAAAAGTAACCATGCAACTAAAAATGCTAAATATGCTTTGAACTTTACGCGGTTGGCAAATGCGCCGGTAATTAAAGCAGGTGTTATTATTGCAAACATCATCTGATATGCAACAAAAACAAAAAGTGGAATTGAAGGATTGAGAGGTGATGGAGTAGTCATATCCATACCCAGTAAAAATGACATCTTAAAATTTCCTATGATACCAAGGATATCTGTGCCGGATTTTAAATCTCCGCTGAAGCACATTGAGTAACCTACTAACCACCATAGGACTGTAGTAACACCCATAGAAACGAAGCTCTGCATCATAATAGCCAATACATTTTTTCTGCCGACGAGGCCGCCGTAGAAAAACGCGAGACCGGGAGTCATAAGCATAACTAAGCTCGTAGCGAGCAGCATAAATCCCGTATTTCCTGTATCAAAATTCATAACGCTATTCCTTTAATTTTAATTAGGAAAGATGTTTTGAGAATAAATGTATATCAAAGAACTGTAAGCCCTTCACAAATATAAGGAAAATTTTTTTTGGTTTTAATTACATAAAATTTGCAAATTAAAATGTGTTTGGAAGTAAAAAGAGATTTATTATTTTTGGTTTAAGAATCCATTATTAACTCATTCCCAAACTCCGGTTTGGGAATGGAATGTTTGTCGAAACTCTGTTTCGACTCTAATAAGCGAAATCCCGCCAAGTCGGGACAAGCGCCGTTCGCTGCCAAGTTCCGTCCCAAACAGTTCGCCGCGGCGAATTGGGACGGAGAACAAAATATAAAACAATATTCTCATGGGTAAACTTCAGAATACAATCTCACAGGCAAATATAGAATTTATAGAGAAGCAGCATATATTTTTTGTTGGGACTGCTCCGCTCAGCAAAGACGGGCGAGTGAATGTTTCTCCCAAAGGATTAGACTGCTTCAGAGTGTTATCGGAGAATGAAGTCGGATACATGGATCTGATTTCCAGCGGCAACGAAACTTCTGCTCATACACTAGAGAACGGCCGCATAACAATTATGTTCTGCTCCTTTGATGATAAGCCGTTAATATTAAGATTGTACGGAAAGGGCAGAGCCGTGCTGAATAATTCTGAAGAGTGGGAAAAGTATTCTTCACATTTTAAAATTTATCCGAGCACCAGGCAGCTTATAATTGCCGATATTGATTTAGTACAGATGTCGTGCGGATTCGGAGTGCCGGAGTATGAATTTAAAGCTGACCGGGACGTACATTTCAAATGGGCAGAAGCTAAAGGAGAAGAAGGACTGTATGAATATATTCAGGAAAAGAACTTAATAAGTCTCGATGGACTGCCTACTGACCTGTCAATAAAAAAATAATTCCCTATACCTGCTAATAGGGTGAATCTTCTTTACAAAAATTTTCATTATAAGTATTTTTACATTGGTGTAATTGTTCATAGGTAAATTTGACCAGAGAGGTGTGAAATACGCCGATTATTATTTTGCAGAAATCCATCAAAAACCCGTCAATTGAAAAATATTATTTTGAGAGAAATTGTTTTTACAATACTGAAGAAGCTGAATTTTGAATTTATGATGGAAAGTAAAAAAGGAGATTTTGCCGATTTTAGTTTGTAAGAATGAGAATGCGACAATAATGCGACTTTTATCTGCGTCACCATAAAAATCATATTGGTCTGTATTCTAAAAAGTGACAATAATGTTACAATAATGTAACTATAGCCAAACCTGACAGGATTAAAAACCTGTCAGGTCAGAGAAATAAACCCGACTTTTTTCCGACTTATAAAAAAATATCAAAATGAAAAAAAATCTTCTTCTACTCTGTTTTCTTTTCTTATTTGTAATTTCTTCCTTTGCGCAGGAAAAAACTATTTTATACTGGGGCGAACTGCTTCAGAAAAACACTCCCGCTGATAATACTTATTACACACATAAATCTCCCGTTGTAAAATGGAAGGGAATTGACGGAGCATCTGACTACGAATGCAAAACCGACTGCAGCGGACTTATAAACCAGCTTATCAAACAGGCTTATAACATCAATGATGATACATTCAATAAATGGATGCATAAAAAGAAAAGAGCTTATGCGAGGGATTATTACAATCAGATAAAAAAAGGAAACGGCTTTCAGGGATTCTCAAACATAAAAGATGCAAAGCCGGGTGATGTAATTGCAATTAAATTTCCAAAGCTCATGGACGATACGGGACACATAATGCTCATTACCGAAGCTGCGCAGGAAATAGAACCGATCGAGCCAACGGTATTAGGAACCAAACAATGGAAAATAAAAATAATTGATGAAAGCGGGCACGGACACGGAACTACTGACACACGTTATTTAGGAAATGGAAAATACAGAAATGGAATTGGCACAGGTTACTTCAGAATTTATACTGACAGCACCGGAGAAATTCTGGGCTATTGCTGGAGCACTGAAACCGGCAGCAAGTATAGAGAAGGAGATGTAAGGAAAGTTATTATCGGAAGGATAGATAAGAAGTTTTGAAATATATAAAAAACGTTCCGACGCTGGAGCATCGGAACGAGTGTAATTAGCTTCCCCTCCTTACGAAGGAGGGGGACTGAGGGGGCGGTTAAAATGTGACAATACGTTTCAAAAACTGCATTGGAACGAGATGCAGAATATTGTTATATAATTTTTATAAAAAAAAGACCTGACAGGATTAAAAACCTGTCAGGTCAGATTTGTGCAAAAAAAGCCGTTCCGAAATTAATCGAAACGGCTAATAAAAGTTACCTACTAATAGGTAAAAATATTTTCAAATATTATTTTAATAGAACCATTCTTTTTGTATCTATAAAGTCCTGAGCTTCCAGTCTGTAGAAATAAACTCCCGACGCAAATGCAGATGCATTGAAGTCAACTGTATATGCTCCCGGCTGCATGAGTTCATTTACGAGTGAAGCAACTTCTCTTCCTGTTACATCAAAGATTTTCATTGTTACAATTCCTGCTTTTGGAATTGAATAAGAAATCTTCGTTGTCGGATTGAAAGGATTCGGATAGTTCTGAGATAATTCATACTTCTCCGGAGTAAGAGTCAGCTGGTTTCCGATTCCTGTTACAGTTCCTGAAGTAATGTTATCAATGTACAGGTTGTTTCCGTACGCGCTCTTTGCTGTAAGTCTTATTTTATTTGTACCAACAGGCATTGATAAAATTTTAGTTGCCCATTGCGATGCAGTCGGAGTAAATGATGAAGTAGAAGAAACCGTTGACATTACTGGAGATGAGTTATATCCCGAAGTCAGCGAAGCTGACTGATACATTCCCAGTAATCTTGTCCATGTTGTTCCTGCATCGGTTGATGTCTCCACAATACATGAGTCAATAGATGTTGCAGAGTAATATGCGCAGGCATAATTGAATCTTAAATAATTGGTCGGACTTGTAACAGCAGGGAACTGATTTGATACTAATGACTGTGCTCCAGTGGAAGCTGTTGCCGTCCAGAAATCATATTTGGCAGATGCTGTTCCGTTGCCGTAACCGCCTGTTCCTGTTGAACGAACCCAGTAAATTGTACCTGTTCCTGCTGTGCTCCACTCTGCAGGGGGGAACGTTGCATTTTCAAATGACTCGTTAAGAAGCAATGTTCCGACTCTTCTTAAAGTTAAATTTCTTGTTTCGCTTGATGCAGTGGAATCTGTAGGGCTCCTGAAAGCATACACTTTCCATTGACCAACAAGTGAATCGCCTCTGTTCAGACCGTATGCCTGAAGCATTCCGTCAAGCGCTGAGTTTACTAATGTAATGGTAGTATCAAATGAATTATTGCCGGAAGGTATATTTAATATAACGGGTCCTGCGAATGAAGGGCTATCGAACTGCCATTTGTATTTTATTCCTGCTCCGCCGCTTCTCCATGAAATATTTACATTTGAGTTATCGTTAGGAGCTGTTATCAATGTCGTATTGTTTGCCGGCTGCACTAATGCAAAAGGACTTACGGTAACAAGTCCTCTTGCTAATGTAACTGTTCTCGGACCGTTAGCTGCTTTTAAAGAATCGTTAACAGGTATTAATCTTTTTGCATATACATCCCATGAACCTACGAGTGAACTGCCTGATGCAACACCAAGATTTGCAAGTATGCTATCGAGTGTTCCTGATTTTATAGTGAATGAATTTGTTCCTGCATCAACCTGAATCTGTCTGTTTGTTGCAGAAGGCGAACCGAATATAAATTTATAAGTCGCTCCTGTGGCAGATGTATCCCATGTAAATGTTATATTAGTCTGTGAACCGGGGAAAGTGGTTACAGTGGTTCCCGCAGTGGGTGATGTTAGATTGAATGCATTGAGAACAGGAACGTTTGCTACTTTAACTTTATTAACTGCTTTGAAAAGATTTAATCTTCCTTTTGAAAGAACTTGTGTATTAAGCGAGGCAAGTGTATCAACTGTTGATAGCATCACAAACTTCATGTAAGAAGCAAGTGAATCCGGTTTTAATCTTCCGAGCTGAATTAAATTTGCTCCTGCGGCATTGAACATAAGTCCCACTGCTCCAGCTACGTGAGGAGTTGCCATGGATGTTCCTGTATTGAGACCAAAAGTATTATTGGGCAAGGTTGAAAGTATGTTTGTTCCGGGAGCGCCTAAGTCCATATTAATGGGTCCGTAACCTGCTCCTGAATTTCTTACATCTGTATTTGTTGTATTTGTAACAGCTATCATAAACGGACTTGGACATGCAGTTGGAATATCTCCAACCACGTCAATGTTTACATTATTGTTCGGGCCTGCGCCGGCTGAAAGAACTCCGACTCTTCCGAGTGAATCATAAAACGCGCACCATAGCGGGTAGCTTGAAGGCTGACCGTTATCAACTCCGAAAGAAGAGTTAGTTGAAACTACGAATGCGCCTTTGACTCCGTTAGTTTCGTTATAGAGTTTTCTTTGTTTGTAAACGTAGCCGTAAGCCTTGATTGCAACAGCTTCTGAACTGGTTGAACCGTGAACTGCCATTACTTTAACTTTCCAGTTCACGCCGGTTACACCAGCGCCGTTATTACCTTTTGCGCCGACAGTACCTGCAACGTGAGTTGAGTGAGATTCTACAGGAATTGTTCCGTTGTTGTTAATTGCGCTCCAGCCGTTTACGTCATCGATGTATCCGTTGCCGTCGTCATCGATTCCGTTACCGGGAATTTCACCGTAGTTTTTCCAGTAGCTGAGCTCTGTATTGGCAAGGTCTCCGCCGCCGTCAACAACTGCCACAACGATTGTATCGCCAAGCGCAGTGTTACCGCCGGTTGCAATATCCCAGGCTTCTGGTGCATCGATATCGGCATCCGGTGTTCCGCCTGTTTGTCCGGTGTTATTCATATCCCACTGCTCAGAGAAACGTGTATCGTTCGGAGTAGTGGCCGAGATTGATGAAACGGTACGCTCTTTAATATTGTTGTGATTGAACTGAGCAACTGAAACATCATGCTTGCTCTTTAGACTTATCAAAGCATCAACAGCAGAGCTTTTTGAGATATCATATTCCAGCAGATAGATATTCATATCCGGAATAAGTCTTTCTTTAACTCTGAGGTTAATGTTTGAAAAATCCCTGACGAGTTTATTTATATCAGCGTCGCCATTAAGCGAAACGATTATTTGTCCTTCTATGTAATCTTTATCTTCGTATATATAAGAAAAAGAGTTTTCTGTTTTCGTGTTTTTAGAAATGGTAAATATCAAAATAGCTACGAGAAATACCGTTACTAAAAAAACGGACAGCTTGGAAAAGTATCCTTTTTTCATTGAGATTGATTGGATGGTTTAGGGAATAATCAAATATAAAAGTAAAAGATTTGAGAAGAAAGTAAATAGGTAAAATACAAGAAATTATTACTAAAACAGGCGTTATTTTTCATGTTTTTTTAAATTGAATTTGCAGTTATTATACATAATATTTATTCCATGAGCAGAATAGAAACATTACTAAATCTACTTGAACAAAATCCCGGTGACGAATTCACGAAGTATGCACTGGCTTTGGAATATGTGTCTTTACAAGAAACTGATAACGCTGAAAAATACCTAAAGGAGTTAATTGCTGTATCTCCAGGTTATCTTGCAACTTATTATCAGTACGGCAAGCTTTTGGAAGATAAAGGTGAAGTGGATGAGGCGAGAAAGATATATAATCAGGGATTGTTTGTTGCAACATCACAGGACGACTTGCACACTAAGGCAGAACTGCAGGATGCCCTGGATAACCTGTTTTAAAAATTATAGCTGATTTTTAAAAAATAATTCCCTAATTTATAGATAAATAAAATAGAATAGCCCATCTAAATTCTCTACTCTTTTAATAATATTTCCACTGATTTTAAAGACTTATTTTTATAAATTATTGTTGCGAAATTAAACCATATCTTAGCGCCTTTTCTACTATTTTAAATTTAAATCAAAAGACGAAAGAAAAGTCATGACAAAAAAAATTGCTTTTGTTATCGGAATGTTTTTCCTTATAACCTCATCAGTATTTTCTCAATCGAACACAGGTAAATGGGAAAACTTTACCGACCTGAAAAATGTCAGAGCCCTGGCAGTTAAAGGAAATAAATATATTGCTGCAACATCAGGAGGCTTGTTTTTCTATCAGTCCGGTACAGAAGAATATCGTAAGTTTACTAATCTTAACGGGCTCGTAAATATTGATCTCACAGCTCTGATTATAGATTCTCAAAGTAAAATTTGGATTGGTGCATCAGACGGCTCTCTTATTCTTATGGATTTAAATGGAAATATACTTAAAACTATATTCGATATTAAGAATTCAACCGAAACAAATAAATCCATAAATTGCTTTTATCAGTATGGAAATAATATGTACGTTGGTACAGGTTACGGTATGCAAAAAATTGATATTACAAATCAGAATTTTATTGATGCCCCCTATTATCAGTTAGGTTCAATTCCGATTAAAACTTCAGTCACATGTATAACGGTAAATCTCGATACGATTTTTGCAGGAACAAAAGCAGGAATAGGTTATGCCAGAATTTCCAATAACAATTTGAATAACCCGTCTTCATGGTTAAACAATGCATCAGCTCCTATGAATGCAAACGTTATTTCTATTGAGTCGTTTGGCGGAAATATTTTTGCAGGCTCTGCAACAGGATTTGTGGTTTACTCTTCAGGAATCTGGAGCTTATATCCTAATTTACTTGTCAGCGGAAGTAATACTATTAGTATAAAAGCAATTTCCGATAAGCTTTATTTTGTATCAGGCGGAACAGTTTATTCCTCCCAGGCAAATAACTTATCGAATATAACCATTGAACAGCCGGGCGGTAACTGGTCGGTGATTCAATCAGATGAATCTCAGAATCCGATATACGGCACAAGCGCAAACGGGATTTATTATAAAACAGGAAGCTCTTATGCTTATAGAAGCCCTAACTGTCCTCATACAAGTGTTTTTGATTATATTACCATTGATGATAATGGAAATATCTGGGTGGCAGGGGGTTCTGAAGCTGCGGGAATATATAAATTTGACGGCAATGTATGGACAAATTTAAATAACTCTCAGACACCTGCATTAGGTATAAGCAATACATTCAGAAAAATTACTAATTCAGGGAATACAATTTATCCGATTTCATTCGGCGGCGGAGTTACGGTAATTAAGAACGATTATATCAGATCGTACAACACATATAACTCTCCTTTACCCGGTTCCCGCGAAGAAAACGGAGAGAACTATTGCTCTACATTCGGAGGCGCTGCAGATGATAGAGGTAACCTATGGGTAACAATTTATTCAAGCCGAAACAATCAGTCACTTTATTGTTACACTGCAGATAGTAATTGGATTGGATTCTCTAATCCTGCCATTATTGGTTTACCATCATTTTCCCAGATTGCAATAGATAACTATCATACAAAGTGGGTAGTTTCTGAAAATGGAAACAGACCTGGTCTGTACTTTTTCAATGAAAATAATACTTTAAATGATCCTAATGATGATGTAAGCGGTTTCTATGCTCTTGAAGATTTTCCCGGCGGAAGCATAACAAATATTAACGACGTAATAATTGAAAAAAATGGTGAAGTATGGGTTGCAACTAACTATGGAGTATTTACAATTTCTAATCCTGCGGCTGCAATACAAAACCCGAATAATAAACCACCGCTTATTAAGCTTGGAATAATTTCAGGAAATCTGAAAGTTCCTTTTACTGAAAACTGCCTGCGTATTAAAAATGATATTATTAATGAAAAATGGATAGGTTCTGCAGCTAACGGAGTTTTCCATTTATCTGCTGACGGTACTACACAGATAGCTAATTATACAACTGCAAATAGTCCGCTGTTAGATAATAAAATCAGTACAATTGCAATCAGTAACAAAACAGGTAAAGCATACTTCGGAACATTAAAGGGACTCTCAGCATTAAAAACAAATGCTGTTGAACCATTGACTGCCTTTGATAAAATAATATGCTCACCAAATCCGTTTATAGTACCTTCAACTGTTAGCCTTAATATTGACGGATTGGTTGAAAACTCAACTATAAAAATTCTTACATTAGACGGACAATTAGTAGCGGAGTTCGATTCCCCCGGCGGACGTATTGCACAATGGAACGGTTTGAACAAGAGCGGCAAAAATGTTCCTACCGGAATTTATATTGTAGCAGCCTACACTAAAGACGGCGGTAAAGTTGGTCTTGGTAAACTTGCAATTATAAGAAACGGCGAATAAAAATTTTATGGGTATTTTAATAATTCCGGCAATTGATATTATTGACGGAAAATGTGTAAAGAAATTCGAAGGACTTTTTGAAACAACAGAGTATTACAGTGAAAGCCCCATTAATACTGTAAAGTTGCTTCGAAAAGAGAATTTTAAAACAATTCATATCACTGATTTAGACGGTGCAGTACGAGGTGATATGAAGAACTTTGAAGTTATAAAACAGATTACAAGATGCATTGATATTCCTATTCAGTTGGGAGGAGGAATAAGAGATTATGACACTGCTAAAAAAGTAATAGAAGAGTTAGGAGTATATAGAATTGTAATTGGGACTGCAGCTATTGCAAATCCAAAGCTCATAAAGGATTTGATAAAAAACTTCGGGCCAAGTAAAATAATAATAGGTATAGATGAAAAAAATGATAAGGTGATGAGGGACGGATGGATAAATTCTTTCCCGTGTACTATTCTGGATTTTGCTCAGTTAATGAAAGACTTTGGCGTTAAGAGAATTATATATCAGGATATAGGGAGAGTCGGAAGTCTTAAAGGTCCAAACCTTGAACGCCTGAAAGAAATCGGAGATAAGATAAAAATAAAGCTTACATCTGCGGGCGGCATTCGTGACTTCAGAGATTTGAAAAGCCTTCAGGGGCTTGAAGGGTTTGGAGTGGATTCTGTTGTTGTATCAAGAGCTTTATACGAAAATAAATTTCCATGCCAGAATATCTGGAGGGAAGTCGAACGAACTGATACTTCACTCGACTTACCTTCCGTAAATTAAATTTATTTCTTAATTATTCTCATAATTCTGTCATCATTGGATGCAGGATTTCCTCTGCCGTCTTTATTAGATGTAGAAAAATAAATCGCTCCGTCAGGTCCTTCAGCTATTTCTCTTATTCTTCCAATATTAATATCTTTCATCTTTTCAAATGATACAACTTTCTCAGGATTATTTTCATCTACTATTACTCTAATAATTCCTCTGCCTCTAAGGCATCCAAAGAAAAAGTTATTTTTGAACTGAGTTATAATTCCTGATTTATAAAACATTCCTGATGCAGGTGCTTCAGCCGGAGTATAAACAAGAACCGGGGCAACCATTCCGTCTTTATGACCATCATGCGAAACAACCGGCCAGCCGTAATTGCTGCCTTTAACGATAACATTAACTTCATCGCCTCCGCCGGGACCGTCAAATCCTGAAGGACCGTGTTCAGTTTCCCACATTATACTTGTACCCGGGTACCAGTCTATTCCTTGCGGATTTCTATGACCGTAAGTCCAGATAGGAGAGTTTGGAAACGGGTTATCAGCGGGTATTGTGCCGTCTGAATTCAGTCTTAAAATTTTACCTCCCATGTTTTTCAAGTCCTGCGCAATTTGTCTGTCAGTTGCATCGCCCGTTGTAATATATAATTTGCCGTCAGGTCCGAATTTTATTCTGCATCCTGCATGTAAATGCGTTCCCTGAATTTTATCTATTAATATTTTTTCATCAGAAACTGAATTGCCGTCATCTTTGTATCTTACAACTTTTACAGATAATTTATCACTACCTCCGTAAGCATAGCTTATATATATAAACTTGTTAGAAGAGTAATTGGGATCTATTGCAAGTCCCATAAGTCCTTCTTCAGCATTTGATGAAACATCTTTAACTTCAAGCAGCGGAGCATCCTGAAGTTTTCCGTTTTGAATAATCCTTATCTTGCCGGAGCGTTCGTTTACCAGCATTCTGTCTTTATCCGTCCATGCAATTGACCAAGGCACAGTTAGGTTTTCTGCAAACGTTTCTATGGTATAATCAACTGCTTCCTTATTGGAACCTGAAGATTTTGTTGTGTTTTCTTTTGGAGTTGATGTTGTATTTTGCTGTTGTGGTTTTGAGCAGGAAAATAAAATGAGAAGTGAAAAAATTACTGGAATCATAATTTTATTCATAAGAATTTATAGTTAGAACTTATACTAAAGAACAACAAAACCTACTTTATAATTCGGCCTTTCTTTATAACATTTGTAATATTGTTCACACCAAAGTTATATGTAATAAATTTATAGGAGGGAATATCAAAAACAAGTAAGTCTGCCTGCTTGCCGATTTCAATACTTCCGATTCTGTTCTGACGGTTCACAGCGTAAGCTGCATTAATTGTAACTGCGTTCAAAATTTCTTCTGCAGTCATCTTTAATTCAAGTGAAGCCAGTGACATAATAGTTTGTATGTTTTGTGTCGGGCAGCTTCCGGGATTGAAATCGGTTGCCAGTGTAACGGGAACATTATTGGATATTAACTTTCTTGCCGGCTGATAAGAAATATCCAGAAAGTATGAAACTCCGGGAAGTAATGTTGCAATGGTATTTTTACCCGATAGTTTCTTTATATCTTTATCCTTCAGGACTTCAAGGTGGTCAACTGAAATTGCTTTGTGTTTTAATGCAGCTTTCACTCCGCCTATTGAATTAAACTGGTCAGTGTGAATTTTAGGTATCAACCCGAATCTCATTCCCTGTTCAAATATCATACTCGTTTCTTCAGCATCAAAATAATTCACTTCACAGAACACATCAATAAATTCTGCAAGATTTTCTTTTGCAATCTTCGGAATCATTTCATAGCAGATACTTTCGATGTACGCTTTCTTTGTTACACCTTTGGGCACAGCATGAGCGCCAAGAAATGTAGGAATTATATCAAGCCCGAACTTATTTTTTTCCTTAAGCTTATTTATTACTTTTAAAATTTTAATCTCATTGTTTGTATCTAATCCATACCCTGACTTTGCTTCAATGGTAGTTGTTCCCGTTTCAACAAATTTCTTTAATCTTCTTTCGGCAATCTCATAAAGATTATTAAAGGAAGATTTTCTTACTGCATTAACAGTTGAAATAATTCCGCCGCCTGCAGCAGCAATTTCCTGGTAAGTCTTTCCGGCAATTTGCATCTCATATTCATCTTCTCTGTTCCCTGCAAAAACAAAATGAGTATGGGAATCTATAAATCCCGGAGTTACAACTTTATTCTTGCAATCAATCTCTTTGGTTATCTTTATTTTTTTCTTTTTTAATATTTTTGAAAGAGATTTTGATGAGCCTATAAACTCTATTCTTCCTTTATCTACAATAATATTGGAATCTAAGCGCAAGCCGATTTCATTCTGCTCTTTTCCTTTCTTTGGAAAATTATTTACGTTGGAGCAGGTAACTAACTGAGAAATATTTTTTAATAGTAACATTGAAGTGTTTTAAGAAGAGTAATTCCCTCTCAGGAAGAGAGGGAATTTAAAAATTATTATACTGAAATTACTTTGTCGGAATGTTTATTCATGTGAGCAACTTCATCAATTCTCCAGCATGCAGCAGTGTGTCCCGGAGCTACTTCAAAATCAGGCGGCTGCTCGTTCCAGCATTTTTCAATTGCATACTGGCATCTTGTACAGAAGTGGCATCCTTTCGGATACGAAGTTGAAGGTGGAACAAATCCCTCGATAGTAGCAAGTCTGCCTTTTTCTTTATTCAGTTTAGGAATTGAACTTAGAAGCCCTAATGTATAAGGATGTTTTGGATTGTAAAAAATTTCGTTCACATCGCCGTACTCAACAACTTTAGATGCATACATAACTGCGACCCGTTTTGATACCTCGGCAATAACTCCAAGATCATGAGTGATCATTATCACACCCATACCCAACTCATCCTGTAATCTTTTTATAAGCTCAAGTATCTGTGCCTGAACTGTAACATCAAGAGCTGTAGTCGGTTCATCAGCAATAAGAATTTCAGGGTTACATGCCAATGCAATTGCAATCATAATACGCTGTCTCATTCCGCCCGAAAGCTGGTGAGGATATTCATTATATCTTTGCTCGGGAGCAGGGATACCCACAAGCTTAAGCATATCAATTGCCTTTGCTTTAGCATCTGACTTTGAAAGTTTTTGGTGGAGTATAACAGTTTCTTCAATCTGATTTCCGCAGGTGAAAACAGGATTAAGTGACGTCATCGGTTCCTGAAAAATCATTCCGATATCATTTCCTCTTACATGCTGCATTTCCTTCTCAGGAATTTTCAGAAGGTCTTTTCCTTTAAACAATATTTCGCCGCCGACAATTTTTCCGGGAGGGTCAGGAATAAGTCTCATTATAGAAAGGGCAGATACACTTTTTCCGCAGCCGGATTCGCCGACTAACCCTAATGTTTCACCTTTATCTACTTCGTAGGAAACATCATCAACTGCAGTTGCAACACCGTCATCGGTATAAAAATAAGTTTTAAGGTTCTTAACCTCGAGAAGTTTGGACATACTCTTTGTTTTAAAATTTCACTTAAGAATAGCGCTTAAAAATAACCCTTAAAGATGGATTAAGGGAATTTATTATATTAGTTTCTTAATTTCACTGATAAATTTTTGCTGTATAGAATCAGCTTCAGCTCGTGATTTCGCCTCAGTAATGATTCTTATAATAGGTTCGGTGTTTGATTTTCTTAAATGAATCCAGTATTCAGGGAAATCAAGTTTCACTCCGTCAATAGTTGTAATTTTACATCCCGAATTTTTATATCTGCTTATAACTGTTTTTAAAATCTTGTCAGGATTTTTAACATTTTCAATTTTCGCTTTTGATATATAATATTGCGGTAAAGCATTTTTGTATTCGCTGACGCTAATTTTTGATTCAGCGAATTCCTGTAAAATCATTGCCAGGCCTCCTATTGCTCCTCTTCCGTAAAGCATTTCAGGATAAATTATTCCTCCGCTTCCTTCTCCACCGATTATTGATTTTCGTTTTTTCATTTCCTTCACAACATTTATTTCTCCAACAGCGCTTCTGTAAGATTTTGCTCCCCATTTTTTCGCAATATCATCTACTGCTCTTGTAGTAGAAAGATTTACACAAACAGATTTATTCTTTTGCTTTGATTTTCTTAAAACAAAATTTGCTGCGGTAACAACGGTATTTTCTTCTATGTAAGGTTCGCCTTTTTCGGTGATAATTACAAGCCTATCGCTATCTGGGTCAATTGCGAAACCTACATCAGCTTTATATTTTTTTACGGCAGAACATAGTTGTTTTAAATTCTCAGGAATTGGTTCAGGCGTGTGTGGAAAAATTCCGCTGCCATCACAAAATAATTCTATTACTTCACATCCTAATTTTTTTAATAATTTGGGAGCTATTATAGATGCCGCTGAATTTACCGCATCTATTACAATTCTGAATTTTCTTTTTTTGATTACTTTGGAATCTAATATTTTAAGATTCAAAACCTTTTCTATATGCTTATCAAGCCACGATAAATCAAACGTAAGCTTTTTAATATCCCAGACTGATGCATATTTAAAATTACCCTTTTCAGCGATTGAGAGAAATTCCTTTATCTGTAATGGCTCAAGAAAAGTGCCGTTAGAACTTAAGAATTTGAGACCATTCCATTTCTGTGGATTATGGGAAGCTGTAACTGCAATTCCCCCTGCTGCTTTTAAACTGTTGGTAGCTATTTGTACAGTCGGGGTAGGTGAAATACCGATATAAACAACTTCGAAACCTGATAGAAGTAAATTATTTATAACGAGATTAGAGATTATCTCACCGTTTAATCGGCCGTCACGGCCTACAACTATTTTTCTAGACTTTGAATTTTTTCTGCAATATTCTGCGAAGGCAGATGTGAACTTTGATATGTTTTGCGGAGTGAGGTTATCACCAAAGATCCCTCTTACTCCTGATACAGAGGCAATTATTTCAGACAAATATTTATGAATTTAAATTAAAAAATCTAATCAAAATAACAGATTTTCACTGTAAATGTAAGGAACAACGAAGAAGGTAAAACTGTTAAGGATAATTAGAACATATAAAAACTTATGCCATCAACAGTTATAAGAAGATTTAATTACAGCGAAGATAAAAAAGTACTAACTGTTACTTTTACAACTGATAGAACTTATAAATATAAAAATGTTCCCGAGAATATTTATAACCAATTCTCAAAAGCAACTTCCAAAGGAAGATACTTTAACTTCAACATTCGCGATAAGTACGAATATGAAGAAGTAGATTAATTTACGTTCCAACGCTGGAGCATAGGAACGAGAACTTACGCCATCTTTTCCATTTCTTCTAATTGCTCAACCGTATTCACTCCTGTAATTTCCATATTGTTTTCAGTCGGCACTGCGCCGATTTTCATATTGTTATCTTTGAAGTAATTAAAGATATCAGTCAGGTAATATTCACCCTGAGCATTATCTGTCTTTAAAGTTTTCAATGCCTCAAATAAATTTTTATTATCAACAATATATATTCCTGAATTTATCTCGCTAAGTTTTTTTATTTCTTCATCTGCATCTTTCTCTTCTACAATATCTATAAAATTACCATTCTCATCTCTTACAATTCTACCGTAGCCAAACGGATTTTGAAAATTTGCGGAGAGCAGGCTCGCAGAAAAACTGTTTGCATTATGAAAACTTAAAAATTTTTCAACAGTTTCAAATCTTAATAAAGGAACATCTCCCGAAAGAATTAAAGTGTCTCCGTCAAAATTTTCAAGTTCCGGTTTCGTCTGCATTACTGCATGACCTGTTCCAAGCTGCTCATCCTGAGAAGCAAATGAAATTTTATTCAGATCATTTTTAAATGTCTCTTTAATAAAATCCATTACAGCTTGTTTCTGATGACCGACAATTAAAATTATTTTTTCAGAGTGGATTTTCAAAGCGAGCTCTACAACATATTGTATCATTGGTTTTCCTTTTAAAGGAAACATTACTTTCGATTTATCGGGATTTCTCATTCGCTTGCCTTTACCTGCGGCAAGTATTACGGTAGCAAGTTTTTTCATTTATCGGGAATAGATTATAAAAAAGCCTGTAACATCTTTTAGATGCTTACAGGCCGGAAAATTATTTTAGTTCCAATAGGGGAAAGGAACAACTTTATTATTTTGTAAATAAAATATTATCTATCAGTCTTGTGTTGCCAATTTTCGCAGCTAATGAAATCAGCACTTCACCATTATACGATGCCAGGTCATATATTTTTTTCAGTTCACTGTTATCCGTTATCTCGATAAATTCAATCGTTAGATTTTTTGAATTTGATTTTAATACTTCACCTATCTTTCCTATTATAGCGTTGGCATCAGAAGCTTTTTTATCGGTTATCATTTTCTTGCCTTCAACAAGAGCTTTATAAATTGCAGATGCTTCAGTCTTTTCTGAATCCGACAAGTAAGAATTTCTTGAACTCATTGCAAGTCCGTTATCTTCACGGACTGTGGGACATATGGAAACTTTTAAATCATAATTTAAATCTTCAGCCATTTGTTTTATAACAACTGCCTGCTGAGCATCTTTTTGTCCGAAGTAAGCTGAGTTGGGTTTAACAATATTAAACAGCTTTGCAACAACTGTTGCAACACCTGTAAAATGGTTTGGTCTTGCCTTGCCTTCCAAAGTATCTGATATATCCGAAACTGAAATTCTGGTTTTGTTTTTCGGAGGATACATTTCCTCTGCTGAAGGATGAAAAATATAATCAACTCCTGCCTTCTCGCATGCAAAATAATCTTTTAAAAAGTCACGAGGATATTTTTCGAAATCTTCTCCGGGAAGAAACTGAGTAGGATTCACAAATATGCTTACAACAACGATATCATTTTCTTCTTTTGCTTTATCAATAAGAGATGTATGTCCCTTGTGAAGAAATCCCATAGTTGGAACAAAGCCGATTTTTTTCCCCACACATCTGAAATAATCTGCAACATCCTGCATTGCAGCAATCTCTTTGATAACTTTCATGAATGAAATTTTATTTAGAAGAATTAATTTATTAAATTTAGAAGCTGAGATAACCTAAGCTTAAGATCTTTTCTGTTCACAATAAAATCAATGAAGCCGTGCTCTAGTAAAAATTCTGATTTCTGAAATCCTTTAGGAAGTTCTTTTCCCGTTGCCTGCTTTACAACTCTGGGACCAGCAAAAGCAATCAAAGCTTTCGGTTCGGCAATATTGAAATCACCAAGCATCGAGTATGATGCAGATGCTCCGCCCGTTGTAGGATTTGTAAGTAATGAAATATATGGAATTTTTTCTTCGTCTAATTTTGCAAGCTTTGCGCTTGTCTTCGCCAATTGCATTAGTGATATTGCGCCTTCCATCATTCTTGCGCCGCCGCTTGATGAAATAATAATAAGCGGACTTTTATTTTTTATTGCCTTATCAACTGCTCTGCTGATTTTTTCGCCTACTACACTTCCCATGCTTCCGCCTATGAAATCAAAATCCATACAGGCAATAACAACTTCCTTACCGTTTATTTTTCCGGTAACAGTTCTTATCGCATCGTACAAATCAGTTTTCTTTATAGTATCTTCTACGCGTTTTGCATAGGGCTTTGTATCTGTGAAATGAAGCGGGTCAACCGACTTCATTTTTCTGTCAAACTCCTTTAATGAATCTTCATCAAGAATGAGTTTGAAATACTCTTTGCTTCCTATTCTAAAATGATAATCACATTTTATACAAAGGTAAGAATTTGATTCCCACTGTTTTTTGTGCATAAGTTCGCCGCACTCGGGGCACTTAATCCACATACCGTCAGGAACGTCTTGCTTAGGTGTATCTGTTTGAATGTTTTCCTTATTTCGCTTAAACCATGCCATTCGCTAAATTTACAAGGTTTTTTTGAATTTTGATAGTAAGAAAAGTTTATTATTTGAAAGACGTTTTGGAGAGTAATTCCCGTTCCCTGCATGCATTGCAAAGAACGGGATTTTAAAATTTATTCTTTTATGAATGAATTGACAGACAAGTCGCTTCTTATATAGGCAAGTAATGTCATTATTTCGTCTGTTGTAAGTGGACCACCGTTATCTTTATGGAAGCCCGGCATCATTGTCGGCTGATTCGGTGAACCTGCTTTTATATAATTTATTAACTGGTCGTCAGAATATTTTGAGGCTGAGTTTTTATCTATAGGTCCGTGCGGCTTGTGATCTTTCGGGTCACCGTGGCAGATTCCGCAATCTGCATCGTAAAGTTCTTTGCCGATTTTTCCGATTCCTTTGGTTACGTGACAGTCTTTACAAGCGCCGTCAAAAATTGATTGCCCTGCCATTATAGTCATGTGCTTTTTCTCTTCTTCGCTTGGAAGTTTTACATCGAAGTTGAGAGTAAGAATTATCTGGTCGTTAGGGGCAGGGGAGTTTGACTGAATTAAAACTGTCTTCTCAACCTTGCCGACTTTACCGTTTGAGTTAAAAGTAATTTTTATTTTTCCTTTCTCACCTGCAGCGTAAGTGTTCTTTTCGCCTGCTGTTGCTGCTGTGCATCCGCATGAAGTCTGTACATTTGTTATTTCAAGCTCTGAGTCACCTTCATTGGTAAAATCAAACTCATACTGAATAATATCTCCCTGTAATATCTTTCCGAAGTCTCTCTGCTTTTCAGCGAATACTATTTTCGGACCGCCGGTAAATGTAACATTACCCAGAATATCCGAGCTCTTCAGATTGACGGAAAGAATCAATCCGAGAATTAAAACAAAGAATAATGATAAGTAGAATTTTTTGATATTCATATAAGTTTTTTTTGCGATTTTAGCGGAATAAATTCCTTCATATAGAAAGGTTCCGATGTATTATAATCAGAAAATTTATTTAGTGAAATATAATTTAACGTCAACTCGTACTGGGAAATTAAGCCGGAAGAATCCAATATCATAACCTTCTCATCAAAGCCTTCAACTTTCTCATTTGTAACAAAAAAATCTTCTTCATTAATTATGCTTGAAAGAAGAGATATGCTGTAGTCTGAAATTCTTTCAAGCTGCTTATCTGATTTTTTATATCTGGCAAAGTAGAATTCATTTGTTCTTGAGTTGGAAAAAATAAGCGATACAATTGTTTTATCTGATTCAATCTTGTTGGCAAGAATATCGAGTGAATTAATTTCAATCAGCTTTGCATCCGATGCAAAACAAATTCCTTTTGCAATTGCAGATGAGATTCGTAACCCTGTGAATGAGCCCGGACCGTTTGAAATGGAAACGTAATCCAGATCTTTTAATAAAAAATTATTTCCTGTGCAGAGTTGAGTTATTCTGTAAATCAAAACATCGGCGTTTTCTTCTTCAGGCAAAACATGACGAAATAATTCTTTGCTTTCAGTAAAGAGAGCAAACTCAATTTTGCGTGATGAGGAATCTATTAATAGTATATTCAAGGTATATTCAAAAAATTATTATTCTTTCGTTTTCGTTTTCTCCGTAATCAAAGTTAACGGATTTAAGTTTAATGCCTAAATGCTCAGCAGCCAGTTCAGGCCACTCAATCAGACAAATAGAATTTTCACCTATGTAATTATCAAATCCTATGGAATGAAGTTCAGATTCGTTTTTCAATCTGTATAAATCAAAATGATTAATATCTATACTCTTGTTATCTATTGTTCCTTTGTATTCATTGACAATTAAAAATGTTGGACTGTTAACAACATCCTTAACATTAAAAAATTTACAAATGCCTTTAATGAACTGTGTCTTGCCTGAACCAAGCTCACCTGTAAATCCTATTACATCCGATAAATTTATAGATGAAGCATAATTATATCCTGCTTCAAGTGTTTCTTCGGGTGAATATGTAATGATTTTATTAATAGGAATAGAAATAAATTACCGTCCCAAACAGGGGTTTGGGACGGAGAACGTTTTTAATATTTATAATTTTGGTTCCAGCGTAATCACAGGCAGGATCATTTCTTCAATAGAAATTCCGCCGTGCTGGAAAGTATCATTGTACTGATTCAAATATTTGTGATAATCCGTAGGATATACAAAATAGAAATCTTCCTTTGCAATAATATAATTTACAATTCCGCTTCTCTTAGGAAGTTTATATTCAACAGGATCTTTAATGAATAAAGCATTTCTTAATTCTGCCTTTACATTTCTTCCGCATTTGTAACGAAGGTTTGTAGATGTTTCTCTGTCGCCAAGCGCTTTCACACCGTGCAGACATCTTATACTTCCGTGGTCAGTTGTGATTACAACTTTCACGTCCGGTTTATTTGCAAGCTGTCTTAACATTCCAAAGAATGATGAATGCTCAAACCATGATGCAGTTAATGAACGGTATGCAGATTCGTCCGGAGCAATTTCTTTCAATATAGCATAATCACTTCGTGAGTGAGCCATCATATCTACAAAATTTATAACTATCGCATTGAGCTGATTATTGCAATATGATTGAATTTTATTTTCAATTCCGCGTCCGAAATCAGAATCCATAATCTTCGTGTACTTCAGTTCATTACGTAGTTTTATTTTTCTTCTATCAAGAAGCTTCTGCATAAATTCTTTTTCATAGTTATTCTTACTGTTCTCATCGTCATCATTTTTTCTCCATAGCTCAGGATAATGTTTTTCTAAATCAGAAGGATATAATCCCGCGAAGATTGCATTTCTGCTGTAAGGAGTCGCCGTAGGAAGCAGCGAGTAATAATAATCTTTCTGTATTTTAAAATACTCATGCAGGTACCTTTCCATAACCATCCACTGGTCTAATCTCATGCAGTCAATTACAAAAAAGAAAGTTGACTTATGAGTATCAAGATGGGGTATAACGTATTTATCTACAATCTGGTTTGATAAGTCCGGTTTATCTCTGGTTTCATTTACCCAGTGAACGTAATTTTTTTCAACAAATTTTGAAAACTCAATATTACATTCTTTGCGCTGATCAGTGAGTGTTTGCTTAAGTCCAAGATTCGGATGAGCATCAAGTTCCATTTCAAATCCTGTCATCTTTACATGTATATCTACCCAGTCCTGCCATGAAGGATCATTCATCAGAGCCATTGAAATTTCATTGAAGCCCTGAATATAATCGCGCGAGACCTGATTACCTGTAATGCGTTTTGACTCAAGAATTTTTTTACAGACGAGAAGTACCTGATTAGGATTTACAGGCTTGATAAGATAATCTGAGATCTTACTGCCGATGGCATCTTCCATCAGCGATTCAGTTTCATTTTTTGTTACCATCACAACGGGAAGAGAAGGTCGTAGCTCTTTTAACTCTGATAGAGTTTGCAATCCGCCTTTGCCCGGCATATTTTCATCGAGAAAAACTAAGTCAAAATCTTTATTTCGTACGAGAGAAATTCCGTCCTCTCCGTTTGTTGCTTCATCAACATTGTACCCTTTATTTTTGAGATACATGATGTTCGATTTCAGATGCTCTATTTCATCGTCTATCCATAAAATGTTATTTCTACCTGCTGCAGACATAGTTTGTGTAAACATAAATTCTACCTTTCGTTTAATTTAGAATTAGAAAAGGTAAAATGCTTTCATATGCTATCTTTAAGTTTTAAACTAATAATTTAAACGAATTTATAAAGAAAAAGTTCATTTGTAAAGTTAATACGTAAAACTGTTTCTATTACTATTTTATTAACACCATATTCTTCGAAACTGACTGTCCTTCAACACTTAATTTGTATGTGTAAATTCCTGATGCAAGATTCTCAGCATTGAACGAAACACTTTGGAAACCTGCATTCATATTTGCATTAATAAGCTCACTAACTTTCTTGCCGTTAATATTATAGACGGATAAATTTACAAATCCCTGCTTGTTAAGATTAAAGCTTATTGAAGTAACAGGATTAAAAGGATTCGGATAATTCTGATTCAGACTAAAATCTTTCACTTCAATATTGCTGTTTCCGATGCTTGTCGGATTATTCAAAAAATGAAATGACACTGTGCTGTTGCCTGTATTAGGACTTACAAGTGTATCGCTTCTTTTATTGATAAAAATATCTGCAGGGCTGCTTAATCCCGTTATAACCAAAGTAGGCGGGGCGGAAAAATTCACATCGTATTTAAACACACCGCTGCTGCCCCATGTAGAAACATACACGTTATTATTTCTGTCCATTTTAATTCCGTCGCAATTAGAATATGTAGTTGTTACCAGAGTTGAAACGGATGAATCAGCAAGATTGATTGCTTTCACAGGAGCGTTGCTTCCCCAGTTGCAAAATAAAACTCTGTTCCTTGGAGCATCAACGCAAACTCCGTTGGGAGTTGAAACTGTATTGGCAACATAAACCCAGAATGCCTGAGTGTTTACATTTAACTTATATATTTTCTTAGCTGAAAAATCCGAAATATAAAGAATACCATTTGCATCTACATCCATACCATTTAAAAAAGTTGCTCCCAAATTTACATTCAGGATTAAACTCGCATCTGATAATTTATATCCTCTTACCGTTCCATTGCATGCTACGTAAACGTTGCCGTTATAAATCGCGAGTCCGTGTGGTGAAGAAGCACCTGATACAAATGTTGTTACAGTACCGTTCTGGCTTCTTGCAAGAAGGCTGTTTGTATTCGTATTGGCGATGATATATCTTTTGCCGGTTGAATCATAAGCAACGCTTTCAGGACTGCTGTATTGAGAGTAAGAGAAATTTGCAAAAAGCAAAAAAGTAAGAAGGAAAAAAAGTTTTTTCATTAGGGTTTTTTAAAGAAGAATTAATAAAAGAATTAATATATGAATTAAAAAAATTATACTATAAAAATTTTATGGAAGTAATTCCGGGCGATACTCAAAGTGCATCGTATCATAATGATACCATTTGCCGCCCCATATAAATCCATGCTTTTCGAATATCTCAACGATTTCCATAGGTATCCTGTTCACGTACTTCATGCTTTTATTCCACTGCCAGTAATCGGAATATTTTGTATTTATATCTATTGCAACGCCGTAGCTGTGCATGCTCATTCTGTTAGTGCCTGCAATCGGTCTCCAGTAAAAGGTACCTGCAGTTGTTGTAACATATTTTTTAAGGTTTTCAGGAAGAGCATCAAGCTCATCTGAAACTTCTTTCAGTCTTTTATCTACGCCGTTAACTTTAGTTATAGATACAGTTGAATTGGTTGACTTCGGCATCCATGCAATATTTACTAAATTGCTTTCAACAGCCTTTGCGGAGTTGCCGTACATCATTTCAAAAAACTCTTCATTTCTTATTCTGCCCGGCTCAAAATTTTTTGCGGGGGGAGAGTCCCAGTCGCTTCCGGGAGTGTAATCCATTGACATCATGTCTTCAAGATCAGGATCATCGAGCATCGTTTCATAATCTTTTTTAACTCCGTCATCATAGGGCATCTGCGTTCCATCCTTAAAATAAACCGTATTGCTCGAAGCTGAATCTATAAAGTCAGGATAAGACATCCCAAGTTTATTCATCTTGACTGAGCTTGATTGCGAGAAAAGTAAACATGGGGTAAACAGAAATAAAAATATAATCTTTTTCATTTGCACTAATTAATTTTTAACAAAATAAAAATACCTTCATAAGAATTGATAAGGTAAAGCCGTCTTTAATTTCTCCGTCTAAAATCATTTTCTTTATTTTATTCTTAGAAAACCATTTTACATCGAGAATTTCATTTTTATCGAACTCTTTTGTTATCTGTTTTACATTCCTTGCATGGTAGCAATAAAAGATCTGATTGCTTGAACCGATTGACGGATAATAACTCCCTATATATTTCAAATCTTCATCTGCAACAACTGAGCCTGCCTCTTCCTTCAATTCTTCTATTATGCAATCGCGGTGAGATTGTTCCGGCGGTACCGTTCCTGCAGGGACTTCCCACGCAGTTGTATCACTAATATACCTGTAACTCTTTACTAAAATAATTTCACCGTTTTCATTTTCTGCAACTACACCTACTCCGCCTCTGTGATAATTAAGCGCTTCAAATTCAATCTGCTTGCCCGTCGGCTGAATTATTTTTTCAACTTTCAGATCAATCCAGTTACCTTTGAAGCCGTACTTTGAATCAATCACTTTCCAGAATTTATCGTTCTTAATTTTTTCAGTATCGCTCATTTGTTATATCAGATAAAAATAAAAAAGGGTGGATAAGAAACTTACGCACCCTTATTAAAAAATATAAAATTTTGAATTAATCTTTTTTATCTTTGCATTCGGTTTTGCTCTTTGATTTATCGCAGCATGAATCATCTTTTTGCTCTGCGCCTGATTTTCCGTCACCTTTGCTTAACTTTATTCCGGATGCTTCAATTAAAAATGTTTTCTGCGGTCCTTTTATGTCTTCTGTTTTTATCTTTGTATTCTTTGATTCATCATTTAAATGTCTTGCCTGCTCTTCGCTGATTTCTTTTATTTTGAAAACACCGTTTACTTCAGCAGCATTATCATAGCTGTCTTTTGGAACTACAAATACGTGAAGAGTTTTAACTAAAACTTCTTTTTTGCCATCGCCTAAAACTAACCAGCAACCTTCTGCCTGACATACATCGTTAACATTTCCTTTTACTACTACTTCTTTACCGTCAAAATTTTCAGGTGCTGCCATTAAGTCAGCAAATGCTACAACTGTTGCAGATGATTTCGGAGCTTCACCGTAAAGCTTGCCGTCAGTTTTTGCATCTTTCACAGGTTCAACCGGCATAGGTACGTCAATGGGCTGAGGAGCATCTGTTGTAGGAGTTGTATCCTGCGCAAGCGAGAATGATGAAATAAATAATCCCAATACCAGGACTAAAGTAAAATTTTTAATTGTGTTAAGCATGACTTTATTGGTTAATTTTCAAAAAATTTAAGGTTTATCATTAATAAAAATTATTGAAGTGAAAATCTTCACAAAGGAAAAAACATAAGTTTTAATTTAAAAATTTCAAATGAGAGATAAAATTCACTCGGTAATCTTATTTAATTTTTTTCTTTCTGAATGAAAACGCAAATGCATAATTTATCTGCACTAAAAGTATAACACCAATACTTAGATTTGTATTTATAAAACAAAGCAACGCTCCAAATGCATACAATGTTTGAGCAATAAGAATCCGTTTCTTAATAGCTTTGTTGATTGCCTCTTTATCAAATTCTGATGCAATAAAATTATGTCTGTAAGCATAGCTCCAGTGTATATAAATTAAAATGCCCAGCATCAGGATGTTCAGCCAGTACAATCCTATCGAAAGCCTGTAATTATCATGTTCATTTATAAAAGCAGTTGTGAAAGGCACAAGCGAAACAAACATAAGATAAAAAATTGATATCCAGTTTAAATGCCGGTCGGTCCGCTCTATATAAGAATACTGAGATGAGTGTGCCATCCAGAAAATTCCCAGAGTCATAAAGCTCATAAAATAACTGAGCATTGTGGGAAGCAATTTTCCTAATGCCGTAAGCAGGTCAGCCTCCGAATGAATTGCATCACTAATCGGCACCTTGATATCGAGAACAAGCAAAGTCATTGCAACGGCAAAAACTCCGTCTGCAAGAGCTTCAGTCCTCTGAATTTTCTGACCTGAGATTAAATTGTAATCAATTTTTTTATGAGGCATAAAAAATTACAATGGATTTAATTGTAAGCTGCAAAATCTAAAAAAGCATCCATTGCAAACATATTAAATAAATCCTTTGACTTATTATACACAGCGGATTTTCCCTCAAGTTCATAGGAGATTTTCAATCTTTCACTTTTAGCAAATCCTGCCAGCTCAAGCGTTTTCTTTAAAGAATCAGCAGTAAAAAATGACCTGTGATACAGCGGATGATTGCCGCCCTTCCACTTTGATTTTGAGAGCTTGAATTTTATACTGTTGAGATTCGGGACTTCAATTAATAACACTCCGCCGGGATTTAACAATTGCTTTATCTTTTTCAGCTCTTCTTTTGGATTTGCAAAATGCTCAAGCACATGCCATAAAGAAACTATATCATATTTTTTATTCTGTGCAATTAAATCTTCAACTTTTGCATCTGATACATTTAATCCAAAGCTGTCCCGTGCAAATGCTAAAGCTGTCTGAGAGACATCAATTCCTGAAACATCATAGCCGTAATTTTTTGCAGTCTGCAGAAATAATCCTGTCCCGCAGCCGATATCTAAAATAGAAGCGCTTGGTTTTAATTTCTTTATGTAATATAATCGCTGCTCGTTGATTGTGTAAATTTCTGCGAGGTGGGGGAATTTCGAAATTTTTGTATAATCTTCCTTCGAAAATTCTATCTTGTAGTAGTCTTCGTATATTTCTGATTCATCCGGTATATTAAGCAAATATACCAGTGAACAATTGCTGCATTTAACAATTTTGAAATCGCCCTCTGTGAGATAAATTTTATATTCACCTGAATTACAGTTAGGGCAATTTCTCATTTGTTAAAATGTCATTTAAAATTGTTTACTATTTCCTGAGCGAACTCAGAGCATTTAACTTCTTTTGCTCCTTCCATATCGCGTGCTAAATCGAATGTAACCTTTTTGCTCAATATTGTTTTCTTAAGCCCTTCTTCTACCAGGTCTGCTGCTTCGCCCCATCCGAGGTAGTCAAGCATCATTACTCCCGAGAGAATCAATGATGAAGGATTTGCAACATCTTTATTTGCAAACGTAGGAGCAGTGCCGTGTGTTGCCTCGAATATAGCATGTCCTGAAATATAGTTTATGTTTGAGCCCGGTGAAATTCCTATACCGCCTACCTGCGCTGCAATGGCATCGGATAAGTAGTCGCCGTTTAAATTCAATGTAGCTATTACATCAAAGTCCTTAGGATTTGTAAGCACCTGCTGCAATGTGTTATCCATAATAGAATCCCATATCAAAATCTTGCCTTCTGCAACTGCCTGCGATTTTTCTTTCTCTGCTGCATCTTTACCTTTTTCAGCCATAAGCTTTTCGTAATTTCTATAGGAGTAAATCTTATCGGCAAACATCTTCTCAGCAATGTCATATCCCCAGTCACGGAATGAACCGTCGGTGAACTTCATTATATTTCCCTTGTGTACAATTGTAACTGCTTTTCGTTTGTGTTCGATTGCATGCTTTACGGCTGCTATTATAAGTCGCTCTGTTCCTGCTTTTGAAATCACCTTTAAGCCGATGCCAACCTCAACCTTATCAACTGTTTCTCTTCCTGCCTGCGTTAAAAATTCATTCACGTGGTCAAGAGTTCCGAACCTTATTTTCTTAAACTGGTCGGGATAATCCGTTCTCAGTAACTTAAGCATTGCTACGTTTTCTGCGGTGCCTGATTTGAATTCTATCCCTGCGTAAATATCTTCCGTGTTCTCTCTGAATATTACCATGTCAACATACTCAGGATGTTTCATTGGTGTTTCAATCCCCTGGTAGTATTTTACGGGACGTAAGCAGACATATAAGTCAAGCGTTTGTCTAAGCGCAACGTTCAGTGAACGTATTCCGCCGCCGACGGGAGTTGTAAGCGGACCCTTCATTCCAATCTTGAATAACTTAAATGCGTCAATCGTTTCAGTCGGAAGCCAGCTGTTCATTAACTTGAATGACTTCTCTCCGGCGAAAACTTCAAGCCAGTTTATTGACCTCTTGCCTGCATATGCTTTTTCAACTGCTGAATCCAGAACCTGCTGTGTTGCTTTCCATACATCCGGTCCTATTCCATCGCCCTCTATATATGGAATTACGGGACTATCGGGAACGTGCAAAACGCCGTTCGATATTGTTATTATATTCTTCATTTATAATCTAAATTAGTACAAATTAAACAAATTTTGGCGGGAATTAAATGTAGTAATTGAGTTGATATATAGTCAGTTTATATAGTATAAATAACTGATAAACCACAACTTAACGGATAAGGCTTGTGCTGTTTTTCTTGTTAATCTATCGTCTTGAGTTCAATGATCTGGGATTTCTTTTAACAGAAATAAGCACAACGCCCCAGATGATTAAAACAACAGAGCAAACAAAAGCTGCTAATGCTATCGGAAGATGATCATTCTTCTTTTCCATATAAACGCCTATGTAACCCCAGGCGATTGCAAGTATATACCAATAATCCCAATAAATTCCGCTTATAATAATTGCGGCAACTACAATTATTCCCATCAGTATTCTTACAAAATCAAGCTCACCAAAAACACTTCCCTTTGAACCAATGTAAACAAGCCATGTAGTAAAGCTTGCAACATTTGCAACAGTAAGCCATCCGAAATAAAGACTGAATGGTATTAGAAGAGTTTTTTCCGATTCACCCAGAAAAATTGACTGCTCTACAATTTTGTAAATATAAAAAGCAGATACAAGCATAAGAAAGATTGCAATCTCGCTGAAACCTATTAGCTCAAGATGAAATGAAATATTCCACCAGATACCCAACAGAAGCGATATCATCAGCGGAAGCGCAATCTTATTGTAGATTTCTTTATTTCTCTGTGAGGGAAGTACCTGATAGATGCCGTAAATTATAAGAGCAATATAAATCACTCCCCAGATACTGAATGTGTATCCGGCAGGTGTGAACAAACTTTTATACTTAGCAGATATTGATGCAATTGTGCTTACGGGAAAAAGCAAATCGAACAGCTCGTTATAAAGTACATGTATGGCAATTACTATTAAGACAAACCATCTTAATAGCGACTTGCTTTTGTTTTTTTCCATACTGGGGATAACTTTATTGGAATATAAAACGTTCCTTTTAATTTAACTTAAATATTTTTATTATTTAATACATTTTTTTTATATGGAAAATAACAGCAAGGAAAACTTAGCTACAAACAGAATTGAGGGCTTAAGCGATGGTGTTTTCGGCATTGCCATGACCCTTCTCATCTTCAAATTAGATGTCCCTGACGGAGTAATTTCCGAAGGCGGAAAAATATTTCTTCGTGATAAGCTTTACAATATGATTCCGCAGTTTGAAAATTATTTTGTAAGCTTTCTCCTGCTGGGATTTTACTGGACACGACACCAGCTTCAGTTCAAGTACATCAAGCAGGCAGATAGAAATCTGCTATGGATAAATATATTCTTCCTTGCTGCAGTCGGCTTAGTCCCTTTTACTACTGCATTACTTATGAAATATACAGGACTTGAAATGCCGCAGCTTCTTTATTCTCTTAACCTGCTCGTCATCGGACTTGCGCTTGCAGTTCACTGGAGCTATGCCTGCAAAAATTACAGATTGGTAGATAAAGACCTTTCAAAAGAGTATATAAGAGGGACAACAAAATTGATTTACTCCGTACCCCTTGCATTCGGTATCTGTGCTGTAGTTGCTCTTTTCAGTCCACGTATAAGTCTGACTCTTATGTATGTAATCCCTCTTATCTATGTTGTTGCAAGATTGGTAGAGAAGAAGAAGTCGTAAAAATGTCGCATTCCTATCCTCCCCCTCCTTTTAGAAGGAGGGGGACTGAGGGGGCGGTATCAATTTCGCCGTTGTTGCCTGTCCAGCTTTAGCGGGATTCCCCTGACTAACTATCAAGATGCTTTTAAAAAAAAATAGCAAAAAAGTCGCATTTTTCATTTTCACTTCAAAATCGCACTTTCATTGAATTTATAATAGAAATATTTAAAAAAATGTCGGATTTTTGTCGGGTTTTCCTTCAAAATTAGAATATACTCAAGAGTACAAAGTAACATTATGTCACATTTTATTTGTTGTTAACCACCCACTTCCCCCCTCCTTAATAAGGGGGGGATTGCAAATGTTGTATAGTCGCATTTATGTAACATTTATGTCTACTCCTTCTTAAAAAGCGGAACGTTCGCCATGGCGAATCACATTCTTTGTTTTCACTTCAGAATCATACTTTTGTTAAATTTACAATAAAAATATTTCAAAAAAATGTCGGGTTTTGGTCGGGTTTTTCTGCAAAATAAGAAATCAGTTATGAACTATGAGTTCAAAGTCGCAAAATTGTAACATTTTCCTTTTTTCACTTTTGATTATTCAAAATTTGCATTGTCACATTATTGTCACATTTTGTATTCTTAATATAATTAATGAAGGGCGTATGCAATACGCCCCTGCAATATTTAATTCTAAATATAATACACGCCGCACAAATCCACTATGAAGTAAGTTTATTAGCAGTGAAGACAAAATATTTCTCCCTATTAGTAGGGAAGATAAAAAAATTCCGGCATGGAGCCGGTTACGTAATATATGCCTTTAATATTACTCTCCCTTGCAATAAGTTAAAACAGATTCAGCACACTGCTATGAGAAAGCACATCTTGTTTATCGTATCTGCATTAATTTTCCTTACAGGTTTTACCTATTACTATGTATCCACTCAATATTGGTATCAACAGAGCATGCCTGATTTAGGCGGAAGGCAGCTGACTGATTTAAAGTTTTTGGATTCGTTAACTGGATTTGCCTGCACGGATGGTTCAAGCACAGATAATTGTTACATTTTAAAAACTACTAACGGTGGAGACAATTGGAATATAGTTTTTATCCGAACTTATAAATTCACAAAGATAGGTTTCATAGATAAGAATACAGGATATGTTTCAAGCAATAACGATACACTTTATAAAACTACAAATGGCGGAAACAGCTGGATAACAATTCAGTTACCTGAGATATACTCGAACGATATGTTTGTTTTAAATAAAGATACGTTGTGGCTTGTAGATGATAATCCTACTTTTGGTGGAGCATTTCTCACTACAAACGGAGGAGTAAACTGGCAGAGAAAATATAATGTGGTTGGAAGCGGCAATCCATCAAAAGTATATATGATAAATTATAATACGGGATTTATCACCTATTCCACATCACCTTCAGCCCACATAATCAGAACAACCAATGCAGGTAATAACTGGTTTGATATTCCTAACTCAGGAGGGTTCACCCAAATGTATTTTTGGGATACTTTAAATGGCTGTAAAGCACCTTTTGCAACTTATTTTGAGAAAACAACAAACGGAGGGCTGAATTGGTCTAAATATTATCCTCCTCAAATACCTGATGCCGGATTTCTTAGTTTTAAAGTATTAAATAGAGATACAATCTGGGCTGTGGGAGGAAAATACAGAATCGGATTATCTTACAGGGCTGTTGTATGGAAGACAACAAACGGCGGAGTGAACTGGGGTTATCAAATTCCTGATCCTGTTGCGATTCCAAATAATGCTACTTATAATTTTATAGATTTTTCTGATAATCTTCACGGATGGGCATATACAGTTCTGCCTTCTTTCGGTATTCATACTGTTACCGGAGGTGATACTACAATTTATTTAACCGAAATTTCAAATAGTTTAAATGAAACGGTGTCTGATTTTAAGTTATTTCAGAACTATCCTAACCCATACAATCCTTCTACAAAAATCAATTACGAATTACGAATTACGAATTACGTAACATTAAAAGTATTTGATTTAAGCGGAAAAGAAGTTGAAACTTTAGTTAATAAAAAACAAATTGCTGGAAGTTACTCAATAGATTTTAATGCTTCATATTTATCATCCGGAGTTTATTTCTACACACTGCAAACAGAAAATTATAAGGAAACAAAAAAAATGCTGCTCATAAAATAAAGGAGCTTTATTATGAAGAAGATTATACTTTTTGTATTAGTATTTTTATCTATGCAGGCTTGGAACAACTTATCAGCGCAATGTGTTGGAGAAAACTTTCCGTTAAAATCAGGCAATGTCTTTGTATTTAAAAATGTAGTATCAACTTATTTTCCTGTTAATACTGTTACGCGGTATTATAAAACCATAATTCAAAGAGATACTGTTTTAAATTCCAGAAAATACTTTTTTATGAGCTATTATTGCGGATATAAAAATTACTGGTGGCGAATGGATAGTACAACCGGCAATTTATTCACATTAGATACAGGAAATATATGTCCCAATTACTATAAAGAAATGCTTTTTGATAGCCTGTGCGTAAATTTAGGTGATACAAGCAAGGGCTGCGGAAGCGGAAAGGTATGTTCGGGTGCCTCAAATCATCCGTTGTTTAACCAAATGAATATTTCACGCCAGATGAGTAAAGGCTATTCAAGTCCGGTTTATTCTTATTCATATACAAATACTTATGATTTGAATTTCGGTTTGGTTTATTATACATATTCAGGCGGCGGTCCGCAGATAGGCGGAGTTTATGAAACATCTGAATTAAAAGGGTGTATTATAAATAATGTTCTGTACGGAGATACTAGTACAGTGCCTTCAGGAATAAATTCTTTAAACTCAATTACATCGGTAGAATATTCTCTGTCACAAAATTATCCTAATCCGTTCAACCCCTCTACAATTATCAGTTATCAGTTAGCAATTAACAGCTTTGTAACATTAAAGGTATTTGATTTACAGGGAAAAGAAGTTCAGACCTTAGTTAATAAAAAACAATCTGCGGGAAGTTATTCAGCGGAGTTTATCGGAGCGAATTTACCCTCGGGAATTTATTTCTACTCCCTGCAGGTTGATAACTATAAAGAAACTAAAAAAATGTTACTGGTAAAGTAATGAAGAGCGGGTTAAATTTATAAATGAAGAAAAAACTGATTATATCCTTTGTAATATTGCTGCTGATTTTATCTTTTGCAAAAATATTTATTTTAAAGGGAGCGGAAAATAATTTATCCGGTAACGAATCTTATAAAATTCCGTTCAGAGCCGTGAAGTATAGTCAAAGCACTCCGCGCGAAGATAACAGATTTTTAATAGGCGCGTTGGATGATGCATGGGACAGAAATTACAGCCATATACGGAGCGAGCTGAAATTCAACTTCTGGCAGAAGTATACAAATCCCACTCTTAATTATAACGACGCAAATGATTTCGGCAAAAACTGGATAGATATACCGGGCGATAAATTTGAAGCTCCCGTATCCGATTATGCATCGGATGTATTCAATAAAATCCATCAGAACTCGGACAGCGGATTATATACTTTTATTGACAGGTCGAAAATTCAGTATCTGTGCTTCGGGCAGAGAAGCGATTATCAGTGCGAAAAAATAAATGCCGAAGATGACTACGGCTTTTATGCATACGATACTTCTCTGGCAGACGGTGTTAGGTTTACTGATATAAAGGATAACTCATATGATGGGGGCGGTGAGATTGTAAAGAAATGTCTTCACTCTCCTATAGCAGGCGCAAATGCGCAGTATATAGTAAAGGGACTGAGGGCAAATGAAGAGCAGACAAATAACTTCTGGCCGTATTCATATATCGGTGACCAGCTTTACGACTGGTATATTTTGCCGAGAGTAAGGATTGATGCATCTTTTGCAAATGATGCGGGGAACTATGAAAGGCGTGTATGTAAAGTTGTAATAAAGAACATGAAAGGGAATGACTCGCTTATACAAATTCTGCGCGTAAGAAATTTTAAGGGCGGAAAGGATTCGCTGTATGACGGAAATTATAAAGAGCAGTATTATTTTCAGGAGGGCGATACAAATAATTTATTTATAAGTCAGAAGGATAAGCCGCTGTGGTTCAATAACGACGGAAACTACGGAGGAAAATCCTATGTAGATTTTAAAGTTTACTGGTATGATAACTGCGATATGTGGATAGATTATGTGCGCGTGGAAAACACTCCCGCCCACAGGCTTCTGACGATGCATGAAAAAAAACTGACTGACTGGCTTGAAGGGGAAATAAAGCTTGCATACAGCGCGCTTCAGACAGGATATAAGACGGGGGATTTTTATATTGAGGAGTTTTCGTTCAACCATATGCCTTCGATGAAATTTGTAAATCACATGATTGACAGTCTTACCGGGCACAGGCTTTCGCTGCTGTGCAATTATAATCATGATATGTTCAAACAGTTCAGATTCGAAGACTGGGGCTACACGTTTACTCCTGCGCAGATAAAAAAATATTTAGTGGACTACCTCGGAATAAAAAGCGTGCTAACACAATGCTACAATTTTGAGGGCTGGGATAAAGAGCACTTCTATAAAATGCCGGCAGCGAGGGAATCTACAATTCCCTATACATTAAAGGACAATAAATTTGATGAAGCGAAGCTGACGCTCGGAAGATATCCGTTATCTCCCGATGCATATGACGACTGGCTGCAGCAGAATCTTGATGATACAAAGATGAACAGGTATGCTTTATCGCTGACATATATACTGAAGCACTCGCAGGAAATTTCCGGGCTGAGCTCGATACCGTTTTATTATATGCCCCAGGCGCATCTTTGGTCATATCCTACTCATTTTTTAAGAGAGCCTACAAATGAAGAAGCAGAGCTGACTAATGCGCTTGCAGTAAGCTACGGCGCAAAAGGAATTTTATATTTCTGGTATGGCTATGTCGAGGATAGCAAAACACATGCGCGCGGACTTTGCAATCCTCCTGAGCCGGGAACAAATTATCCGTCGCCGAGATATATAAACAGTTACGGCCAGCCGAAGTGGGAAAAATATAAAAGTATGAATGAGCTTCTGCTGAAGTGGGAGCCGTATATAATGAGTTTTGATTATACGGGGAAATCTTATATCTATCAGAGTGAAAAAAATGCTTTAAGAGATGAAACATTTATAAATGATCTGATAACCTACAGGCCGGAAAATACGGGCTGTTCTGAAGGCAGCGCTCCGGCAGGAACATTTGCAGAGTGTCCTGAAAAAAGATATATACAGGCTGCTGTATTTAATAATCCTTCAGAGCGCGATGCAAAGTTTTTTATGATAGTTAACAGAAGATGCTCGCCTGTAACTGCAGGTAATCCTGACGGAAGAAGATATGTAAGACTGAAATACGGCAAAGGGAAATTGAATAATTACAATAACTGGAAAGTAATAGATTTAGGGACAAATACAATTGTGACAACCTTTGATAAAAGAAATATTGAAAGTATAGATTTAGGCTGGTTCAATCCTGGGGAAGGAAAGCTTTTTAAGCTGGAGCCGGTCAGTTAATTATAAAAACAAATCATATCTCTGCTCGGTAACGTGTTTGCCGAAGTCGTCCGTTTCTTTTTCTTCGGAGAGTTCAAATCCGTATTTAATATAGAGTGCCGCTGCAGATTTTAGTTCATTTGTTGTCCAGAGATAGCACTGCCTGTAATTTTTTTCTTTCAGGAATTCCATAAAGAAATCCATCAGCTTTCTTCCTAATCCTATGCCGCGGTATTCCGGTTCAAGTATATAATATCTTAACTGCGCAGTATCGTTACCTCTATCCATTAATAAAAGTGAGCCGATGATTTTATTGTTGTGTTCGCATATCCACATTCTTTCCTTATCGGGGTTATAATTTTTGAAAAACTCTGTAAGTCCCTCTGCAACGTATGCTTCAAACTGCAGCCCGTACCCGCATTCATTGTGATGAAAGATACCGTGCAGATATGTAATGTAGCCTATATCACCTGCCTTTAAATCAGTTCTGATTGTAATATCGTTTATTGAAATATTCATTCACAATAATAATGCAAAATACTATTTATTGAAATTTAAAAAATAATTGTTTAGTTTAGAAATATACATAAGGGCTTATGTAAATTTAGAAAATTGCATGGAAAAAATTTACAGGTATATTTTAATCGGACTCTCACTGCTTATCTGCAGTCATTTATTTTCACAGACATACCCTCAGGATTTCACTACTATTCCTATAGTAAAATGGAAATTCAAATCCACTCAGCCGTTTATATCTACACCTGTAATTGAAGGAAATTTAGTTTACGTCGGCTGTCTCGATAGCTGCTTATATGTCCTTGATTTAAAATCAGGAAAGGAAAAATGGAAATTCAAAACCGGCGGAGGAATACGCTCTACAGTGTCAATTCTCGACAATAAAATATTCTTTAACAGCTTCGACGGAAACTTATATTGTCTGGAAAAATCAGACGGGAAAGTAATCTGGACCTTTAAAGCTTCCGATAAGCAATACGATATAAATGATTACCACCAGTCATCACCTGTTGTTCATAACAATATAATTTACTTCGGAATGGGAGACGGGAACATGTATGCAGTGAATGTCTCGGATGGGAGCAAGGTCTGGAGCTATCACACGGAAGATGTAGTGCATTCTACTCCTGCAATACTTGACGATAAAATATACTTCGGGTCATTCGACGGCAACGTTTACGGATTGAATTTATCTGACGGAAGTTTAATATGGAAATTCAAAACAGTCGGGCACAATTTTTTCCCGAAGGGAGAAGTGCAGTTTTCTCCCAATGCAATAGGTAAAACAGTTTACATAGCAGCGCGCGATTATAATTTATATGCAATAGATAAAGATAAAGGTGTCTGCAGATGGAACAGGGAGTTCACTCCCGGATGGGCAACTGAAGTTAGCTGGCGGCCTGACAGAGACAGCATAATATATCTATCCACTTCTGACCCGAAAAATTTATTTGCCATTCACCGCGCATATGAAACAACAAAATGGAGCACAGAATTAAAAACACAGTGCTTCGCAAACTGCGCATTCAGTCAGAACATGTGTTACTTAGGAACCGTCATAGGAAAATTCTTTGCCATTGATCTGTACACCGGAAAAATAAAATGGACGTTCTCCACCGAAGGTTACAATAAATATCATCTGAATTATTTCAAACCGGATGACGATTACAGAGATAATATAATCGATATTGTAAAAGATGATGAGGGATTTCAGGCAGCGCTGGATAAGTGCGGAGCGATTTACTCAACGGCTGCAATTACAGATAATGAAATAATTTTCAGCAGCAGTGAGGGAAATGTTTACTGTCTCGGCAGATAACTGAATAACTTTCGCCTTTTAGTTCAGCATTGTAATATTTAGTTTCTCAAAAAATTTTACAATGCTGAACTTTCTTTCCGACATTCTTAAAATTGAATCCACTACCGGCACCGAAAAAGATATTGCACTCTTCATAGCGGAGAAATATACTCCAAAGGGAATGACATGTGATATTCAGGACACTCCCGACGGAAGAGTAAATTTATTTTTTAAGCTAGGCGAGCCGAAGATAGTATTCAACTCGCACACGGATACTGTCCCGCCATACATCCCGCCGACTTTTACGGATGAGATTATTTACGGCCGCGGCTCATGTGATGCAAAGGGACAGCTTGCTTATCTATGGCAGGCTACGAACGAGCTCATTGCAGAAGGAGAGAAAGATTTCGGATTGCTTATGACTTTCGGAGAGGAAACGGGTTCTGTCGGAGCAAAGCAGGCAAACAATCTGCTTACTAATACGAAATATATAATTGTCGGCGAGCCGACTGAGAACAAGCTTATACTTGCATCAAAAGGAACGAACTTAATTAAGGTAACCATACGGGGAAAGAACTGTCATTCGGGATATCCGCAGTTTGGTGACAATGCAATTAACAGAATGAGAAAATTTCTTGACCGGCTTGATAACATTGGATTTCCAGTTGATGATGTAATGGGAGAAACTACTTACAATATCGGGTGGCTGAGATCAGATAACGCGCAGAACGTTGTGCCTGACCTTGTTACGTTTAATCTTTTTATCCGCACCACATTCGCAAGTCACGATACATACAAAGAAAAACTTGAGATCATTAAAGATGAGAATACAGAGCTTGAATATCCTTTCAATAAAGGTCCGCTAAAATTTCTCGGGCTCGAAGGATTTGAAACCGGCATCGTAGCCTATGGCACTGATGCTCCCTCATTTACAAATGTCCCGAATAAATTACTCTATGGACCCGGAACAATATTAGTCGCACACACCGCTGATGAGCAAATAAAAATAAAAGATATGTACCGAGCTGTTGAGGATGTGAAGAAGATTTTCAGGAAGCTGAAGGAAAAAAATGTATGAATATACAACTTCCATTTTTAGATTATATCTATTTAGATACAGGTATTTTAAGTTATATATCAAAAAATGCAGATTCATCCGACGAAAATATCAGGTATAAATTTGCTATGTATTGCATGCATAACAAATTACTATTGGCGGTTTCAAATATTAACTTTATAGAAATATCCGAAGCGGATAGACTTTTTAAGAATTTGACAGGAGTTTTATTATTTTCAAAACCATTTTTAAATTACCAGGAAATAATTGATCAAGAAATAGAAAGTTATCCGGCACAGCTTACTAAGAGAAGTCTATGTTTTGAAACGAAGAGTTTGTTGTTTGAAAAGGATGCAAACGGGATCGTAACTAATAGTTTAAAATTAGTAAGAGAAGCTGGAGTAATCCAAAAAGAGTTTATTAGCAAGATGTGTGAAAATATTATTAATTTTAAGAAAAATTTCTCACCTAACAAGGATGGAAAGTACGGACTTAATCAATTAAAAAAGTTTGAAACACAGCTTACTGAACAAATTTTGTTTTATATCAATCCAGGTTTTATTAAAAATCTTAGATCAAAATTAAATATTTCATTATTTAAAGGAATCAGATTGTATTGTTCGTATTTATTTGTAAAATATTATTTAGCAGGTCGTATTCCCAAGGATTCGGATTTAGGAGACTTTCATCATATTTTCTATATACCGTATTGTAAAATAATTGTTGTCGAAAAAGATATGTGTAGTCACCTTAAGTTAATTCAAAACAATAGTGACGTATTGAACCACGTTGAAATACATAATAAAAAGTTTCTTGATGATACAATTAAAAATTATATATGCTGAACACAACAATGAAAATAAAATCAATGTTCCCCAACCAAAATTGAGGAACATTTTTAAGGAGAAATAGATGACGCTATTTCAGGCAACTTTTACTGTGGGAGCCTGCTGATTCGAAACTATATGATGTCTCTGTATTATTGAATCAATCGAAAGTGCTCCGCATCCTTTTATAAGAATAACCAATCCCAATGCAATTGCAAGCAGATGATATTCAAATCCTTCACCCGGCTGATTTCCCATCCAGTTCATAAAAAATCCGTTATGCAAGTGAACTGTCATCACTGCTCCAATCATTGTTGAGATTGTAAGGAACGACCATATTCTTCCTAAAAATCCCAGCACTAAGAGTGTTGAGCCGATACTTTCACCGAGGATAACTAAGAGTGCAACTATGTATGGTATGCCGCCTGATGTGAGTCCGTTAATTGAATCATTGAAGCCGTGCCCTCCAAACAAGCCGAGTGTTTTCTGCAGTCCGTGAGGCAGCATTACTAAGCCGAGAACTAATCTTGAAATGAGAAGTGTATAATCTTTTGAGTCTGTTTTTATTAGCGCGCTGAACATAAGCTTTTGTTAGTTTATCAGAAATTTTTAGCAAAATTTTTAGATTAATAAATTTACATTTATTAAAGTGAGATGGGTCTGAAAAATGTAACAAAAGTTTATGTAAAAAGTTTAGGGAGGATTGCTCCTCCCTGATTTTTTTTAAGCGGCTTTCAGCTGAGTATTGTAAGGGTTTTTTGTTTGAAGAAAGGCATCGAGTGAAAACATTCCGCTCCCTTTTATTACAATTATAAGAGCAAGTGTAATTGCTAAAATCTGGTATTCATATCCTTCTCCCTTAAGATTTCCGAACCAGTTCATAAAAAATCCATTCGGAAGATGAACCATTATTGCAGCGCCAAGCATATTTGCAATAATACTTAATCCGCTTATTCTACCTGTAAGTCCAAAAATAAGTAATAGAGCGCCAAGTGTTTCGCCAAGAATAACAAGAAAGCCTATGATGTATGGAATGCCGACAGTATCGGTAAAGTAACCCATAGTTCCCGTATATCCATAGCCGCCAAACCAGCCGAATAATTTTTGCGCTCCGTGAGGAAGCATAACAAGTCCGAGAACAACACGGACGATTAATGAGATGTAATCTTTTGAATCAGTTTCGATAAGTTTGTTAAACATAATTTTGAAGTTTAATTTAATAGATGCTTCAAAATTATGCGTAATGATTTAAATCACAAATAAAGCAGATTAAGAAATTTTCTTAATGTAGATTAAGAATGTGGAATAAGAGTTATAGTTCTTTTTTCATTTTGCTGAGGAATTCTGGTGTGACACCTATGTAAGATGCGATTTGAATTTGCGGGATGCGCTGTTCAAGTGTAGGATATTTATTGATGAAATCTAAATATCTTTCCTTAGCCGTCCTGCTTAGATTGGAAACAACTCGCTGCTGAAGAGATATAAAAGATTTCTGAAAAAGTATACGGAAGAGTTTTTCAAACTTTGGAATTTTTTCATAGAGTAATTCTAAAGAAGTCTTATCTATTTGCAGCAGTTCTGATTCTTCAAGAGCATCTACATTTAAGATAGCAGGTTCACCTGTAACAAATGCATACGGGTCTGATATCCACCAGTCCTCAATTGCAAACTGTGAAATATGCTCCGTACCTGCATTATCTGTATAGTAAGAACGCAGGCATCCCGAAACAACATAGTTATCATAAAGACATGGTTCGCCTTGCTCAACAAGAAACTGTTTTCGTTTCAGCTTTTTATATTTTAAGAGCGAACAGAAATATTCCTCTTCATCTTTAGTAAGCTGAATGTATTTTGCAACGTGAGTTAATATTTGTTTATAGTTTTTATTCATTTAATAAATTTATCAAGATTATTTTCTCCGCATCCTGAAAATGCTGTCAGTTCATCAATTCTTTTCTTAAAAATCTTTTTAAAATTTTTATCAGGCTTTGCTTTATTTTCCCACCAGAGATTTATAATTTTGAATAAATCATTCTGCCTGTCTGCTTTTGCATCTAATCTTCCTATGAATTTATCGCCGTAAACAATGGGAAGGACATAATATCCGAACTTTCTTTTGGGAGCGGGGACGTAGCATTCAATAACATAATCAAAATTAAAAAGTGTTTTCAATCTCTTTCGCTGTATAACAAGATTATCGAACGGAGATAAAATATGAACATCTTTTTCAAACTCAGTATTCTTTAACTGCTTTAAATTTTCTTTTGTTGTATAGTATTTTTCATTTGTTAACTCTTTTGTAATTCCTGAAATATTTACAGGTAAAATTTTCTTCTCTTCAATCATTCTGTTTATCACACTCATCGGAATTTTTGAATCACCGCCTCTTAAATAAAACATTTCTTTCTGCGACGCGAAGCCGTTGGCATTAACTGTATTCATTATCAAATGCTGGCAATGTTCTTCATAAGTTGGAACAGTTGTGTCAATTTTCTTAGGAAGAACTCTTTCAGTTAAATCATAAACTTTCTGAAAGTTTTTTCTTTCAGCAACCATTAATTCTCCTGCATGGAATAAATACTCAAGCGCTTCTTTAGCAGGCTTCCAGTCCCACCATCCTGATTTTACTCTGGGCGGATGTTCAAAATCCTTTGATTGAAGCGGACCTTCTGCAGTGATTCTATCTCTTGCAAAATCGATTATCTTTTTATTTTTCTTAGACCATGCTTTATATCTTTCTTTATAATTTTCTTTCCTTCTTAACGAATATCTATAATCTTTCATAGGAAGAAACGCAGCAGCGTGGCTCCAGTATTCAAATACTTTCTTCTCTTTCATCAGTTCATCAAGCATTGTTTTTTTATAAACAGGCAGTCTAGTCCAAAGAATATGATGATGCGCGCGCTCCACTATTGAAATTGTATCAATCTGAACGTATCCGATTTTTTCTATTATCTTGTGTAAATCTTTTTTTGTATAATGATTGTCTCTTTCCAGCAGTTTCTGATTTTTAAGAGCTAAGAAGCGGGCATCCTGTAATGAGATTTCGATCGGTAACTTCATATCTTCGGAAATTCTCCTAACTGCATAAATAAACTTAGGAAATCATTTTCGTCCCATGCTTTAATTATCTTGTCATCTTTAATTTGTAAGATTGCGTTAGCGCGCCACTCAACATGTTTGCCTGTTGGAGAAACTCCCAGAAAATTTCCTTTATGAGTTCCGCTCCATATATTATGAACTGTCACTAAATCATTCTCATTTACAAAAAATTCACAGTTAACTTTAATATCAGGAAAGGCATTGAAAAAATTCCGCTGAATTATCTGCTTCTGACCTTCAAGTCCGCGCGATTCTCCATTATGTATGAAATTCTTGGATAAAAAACTTCCTATGGCATCAAGATTTTTCTGATTGATAACAACATCATAAAAATTTTTAACGATATCAGAATTTACAGACATAGATTGAATTAATATTTTTTATTTGAGAGGTCGATTATCCACTGTGGTTCATCGGGATCGGGTTTTGGTTTCTTCCCCTGTGCAAGTATCCATCTGTGAAGCCATGAGCGTCCCCATTTCATTTGCCCGTCCGGCATTGAGTATGCAGGGTCAGTCATTGCTTCATCTAAGGAAACAAACTCATACCCGCGTGATTTAAACATATCAATTATTTTATCGAAGTGGTCGGCATTTAGCATATTTGCATGGACTAACAATACCTGCGGTATCTGCCTTCCAAGAAATTCCTGTGAAATTCCTTCAAAGAAATCTGTCATCATTCCCATGTAATTTACATAGGAAGAAACGATAGAATCCTGCAGAGTTTTATCGTTATTCTTCACTGCAGGCAAATAACATGCTGCAAACATCCAGTCACTGTTATCTAATGTAACCGGAGCAACGATATAACCTCTATCTTTTAAAAACTTATCAAGAGAATCTTTCTGCTCAACAGTTTTGCCGGTGTATAAAAACGGATGGCGATAATATATCATTTGTTTCCCTGCATTTTCCATTAGTTGTTTTACAAGCGGCTCACCTTTAATCACATCTTCTTCATATTTTTGTAAACCGACTTTGCCTATATCTGAATGAGCATAAGTGTGGTTACCCAAATCATGACCATCTGCCAGCCATTTTTTTAATTGGGCAACTCTTAACTCTGTGTTGCTGTCAACGTCAGTCTTGCCTTCATTTACAAAAGCAGTCACCTTAATATTATTATCTTTTAAAATTTTTAAAAGATGGTCAGTGGTATAAATGCAATCATCAATATTTAAATGGGGCGATGGCAAATCATCAAAGGTTATTGCAATTTTCTTTTGAGAAAATGCAAAATTGCTTATTAACAATAATATAATGAGAGTAATTTTTTTCATGCAATAACTTATAATTTTTGATAAGAATATGACAGTAAAAAATTCTTCTGTTGACTATTTCTTTAGCTTTAAACACTAATCTTCGTTAATATCCTGCCGATTTTGGGAAAAACAATTCCGCAATATTCCTTTAAATTTAATTAAAATTAAAGAAAAGAGGAGAACCGTCAAAATATTTTTCGCTGATTTTGGTCTGATTACATTCAGAATTTTTCTTTTGAAAATCAATAAACCGAAATTACTTTTGTAACAGATTTAGTTTTTGGCGAATCTAAATACACCAAATATGAAAACTGCCATACTTATTTTCCTGTTCATTGTCCCCCTGATTTCGGTTCACTCCCAGAGCTCAACTCCGTTAATCAACCTGAACGGAAGCATCAATCTTTCAACTTCCTATTACTCAGCTTCAGGTATTGATAAAAGATATCCTAACGGACTTTCAACTGCAATCATTTCAACAAACATCAGACTTGCAGATGAAGTTGATATTCCGCTCTCCGCTTATATATCTACAGACCAGACTACTTTTCAGCAGTCAATAAACCGTGTAGGGATTAATCCAAAAATCGGAAACTGGCTGACTCTTCACGGCGGATATTATAATGCAAAGCTCTCCGATCTGACTTACGGCGAAACAGGAGTAATGGGCGGCGGCTTTGATGTACGTTACAAATTGCTGCGCGCATCATTCTTTTACGGTAACGTCCGCGATGCAATTCAGCCCGATGCTGCAAATAATATCCTGGGCGGATTCAGAAGAGAAGGTTTCGGATTTAAGCTTGGCTTAGGCAGCGAAGAAGCGCATGTAGATTTCAATATGTACAAAGCAAAAGATATTGTTGCATCAATCGGAGATTATAATTATCCGCTTGCTCCCACTGAAAATATGGTAATGAGTTACGATTTTGCCTTCCCGCTCTTCAACGATAAATTTAAAGTTAACGGAGAGATTGGCGGAAGCGCATATACAAGCGACACAAGATTTGAAGAGCATCCCGTCGAAGGATTTCCTGACTGGCTTTACAATATAAAATACAGCACAAGATTTGACTTCGGAACGTTTCTGAATTTAAGCTATATACCAAAACCTGAATACAGTTTTTCATTGAAAGGCAGATGGTACGGTCCCGGTTTTGTTACAACAGGCATCACAGAAATACAGGGCGATGCGCTTGAAGTTGAGTTTGCACCGAATGTAAGACTTATGAACAATAAGTTAATTTTAAGAAGCTCATTCGGAGTAAGATACAACAACGTAAGAGATACACGCGCTGCAACAACAAGCAGATTCATCGGTTCTATGAATGCAACTTACCAATACAATCAGAATGCAGGCATAGATGTTTCATTTATGAATTATTCAATCCGTTCAAATGCAATAAGCGATACTGCTAGAATTAACAACGTGCTTAATTATTTCACAGTGACACCAAGATTTAATTTTCAGGGACTTGGCGGATTCAATAATTTATTCTTCACATACTCATTCCAGAAGTTTGACGACAACAATATAATTTTTGCTTACAACAATAAAAGCAGCTCTCACTCCGCAACAGCAGTCTGGAGCTTAGCTTTCATATCATCTTTGAATTTCTCAACATCGGTTAACTATCAGAACTCGGAGTTCAGTACAGGCAATTTCAAACTTACTTCCCTTGGAGTATCAACAGGTTACGCTTTCTTCAACAGAAAGTTAAATACTTCATTGGGGGCAAATTATTCTTTGTTCAGCTCTATTGCAGATAACAATCAGTTAAATCTCAGACTGAGTTTTGCATACACAATAGAAAAATACGGAAGTGTAAGCTTATACATTTTAAGAAATGAATTTAATTCTGACCTCAATACAAATTACAAAGAAACACAGGCAGTATTACAATATTATTATAATTTTTAAACTCTAAGATTATGAAACTGTTTACTAAAATTCTCCTGATACTTTTATTCGTTTACAATCTTGCTTCAGCACAGGTAAACGTAATTGTAAATCTCCCTGCCGTAATGCCATCAGAGTTAACTCAATGGAGAGATAATCCTTCATTGGTTACTGTTATTTTTAATAACATGGGCGCGCCGTTAACAAACTTAAGAATCGGATACAAAATCCGTGACTTATCCAAAGGCGTAAACATAATTACTACTAAAGACGGAATGCTTCCGTCTCAGGTATTTAATATGGGAGCGAATGTATTTCCCGGGCAGTCAATTTTTTCTTTTCCGACTGTAGATATCAATCCGGATTTTTATAATACAGCTGCAACTACAAACAGTCTGCCCGAGGGCCAATACGAATTTTGTCTGTATGTTCTTGATCCTGCCGGTACGCTTATTACTCTTACAGGAAGCCAGTGCGCATATTTTCAGGTTATAATTCCTCAGCCGATTTCATTGCTTCAGCCATATAACGGAATTGAGTATCAGCATGTACAGGGTGTTGGTACATATCCTATGTTCCTGTGGACTCCTGCATACACTCAGGGTGTTCCTGTTTCATACAGATTAAGAATTGTTCCTGTATTTCAGGGACAGCAGCCATACGATGCAATCAATACTAATCCAATAATACTCAATAAAGATTTAACTACAACAAATTATCAATACACACCCTCAGACCCTTCGTTTGAATTATATCCTACTGCAATTAAGTTTGCATGGCAGGTACGGGCAACAAACCAGTTCGGAAATCCTGTTACGGCTAATGACGGTAAGAGCGATGTATTTTGTTTCGCATTTAATAATAACAATCCTCCGCCTAATCCTTTAAGTGTAACCGGAACAATAAGCGGATGCGAACAAAATGCAGCGAGCATTGCATTAACCGTAGCAGGCGGAACTGCACCTTATACTTATGCATGGAAGCTTGGCAGTGTGCCATTTGCCCAGACTTCCGCTACAATATCAAACATAGCAAACGGAAATTATTCAGTGCTGGTAACAGATGCAGAAGGTGATACAGCTTCAGCAAGATTCAGAGTTTATGTTTACACAATTTCGTTTTATCCGACTTCAACTAATTCATCCTGCGGCGGAAGCACAGGTACGGTTGTTATAAATTCTTTATCAGGCGGAACCGCTGCATCAGGCAACACATATAACTATGAATTAAAAAGAACTGCTCCTGATACTGCTTCATGGAGAGGAACTGTTGTTCCTCAGACAGGAGGACGTACAATCAGAACCGGACTGAAGGCAGGAACTTACACAGTAAAAATTACAGACAGCAAAGGATGTGCAGTTACAAGAAATGTTACTATCTCAGATACAGGCGGACCGAACGTTTATGTAAGCGCGCCGACAGTATTCTGCGCCGGCGAAGGAAAGATACATTTCAGAAGCGCTACAGTTTCTCCATTCCCTATTCTTAAATGGGCGTGGACAGGACCAAACAACTACTCAAGAAATGTAACTGCCGGAAGAGATTCTATCACCGGATTGCAGCCTGGTACATACAGTTATTCTGCCACTGATACAACTACAGGATGCACAAAGTCAGGTCAGATAGCAGTTTCAGTTCAGGAAGTAAACACAATAATTGTTGAACGCAGAGTTTCAAATGCAACTGCCGGAATGGATGACGGCGAGTATTATATAAAGCTCAGAAAAAATCCGGTCAGCATCGGCTTGCGTCATCAGGACGGTACTGATTTCTCTGCCAACGTAAATCCGCTGAATGATGAAACCACAGCTACAATATTTGTATACAATGCAACAGGACTGAAAGCCGGCGCATATACAATGACGCTTTACTTCGGCGCAGCTAACACATGTCCCAAGACAGTTACATTTAATGTTGCTTCATGCGATGCAAATTTCACAACTGAAACAGACAGCACTGCATATTACTTCAGAACTCAGACATTGAGATTAACGCTTAACAACGTTCCGAACGGTTCTTATACAGTCAAATTTGTAAAGGCAAACAACCAGACTCAATACGGACCATTCACTTATAATTCCACAGGACAAGCATCAGTTACAAGAAATTATACATTAAGAGGTAACTTCCCTGAAGGCGGATACACTGCAGTTGTAACTCATAACGGCGGATGCGTAGCAACTTACCAGTTCATCGTTTACCGAAATCCACAGTGCGTAACAGCAGCAGGCGACTGGACTGCATTAAACATTGCAGCAGTGCAGCAAAGAACTGAAATGTGGTGCTGGCTTACATGCGGTCAGATGGTATTCACTCATTTTGGAATAGCAGCTCCGCGCAACGTGTCTTATCAGTGCAGCATCATCAGCTTCTATTATCCTGCATGTGCAGCCAATTGCGCAGCATGTGTAATCGGTGCGAACGGTCAGGCAGTATTGAGAGACATGATAACAAAATATTCAAAGTTCAGATGGAACAATGCAGCACAGCTTGATGTCGATTACCTTGCAAGAGCGTTAACCACAGCGCAGATAAAAACTGAAATCGATGCATCCAGACCAATCATTGCAGGTATATCTCCGTCAGGAAATGTACGGGCTGTATCTGAGCACGTCGCATTAATCATTGGCTATGCAGACGGCACTCTCAATACCACAGGCGGTACTTGTTTTAAGATAAGAGTAAACGACCCGTATCCTTATCCAAGAGGAAACAATCCTTATCTGAGAGCAGGCGGACAGAAAGTCGGCAACCTGCAGTATGAAATTGAATACAACGACTTCAGAACGAAATTAGTCTGGGGTGAATCATTCTATAATATCAGAAGAACAGCACTCTGATAATTACATAAGCTGTCCGTTCCTGCTCCTTATCGGGGACGGGCAGATTTTAAAAACCTAACCTATTCTAAAAATGCTCCGCTTAAAAAATTTTGCTTCAAAAAATTTAACAACATATGAAGTTTTAATGGAAATAATCAAATGCTGTGTAATGTTAATCATAGCGCTTTCACTCATCTATGCTTTAGAAATTTATCTGGGGAACTGGTAAAATTTTGGAAAAAATAAATACCATTTTAACTTTCTGCTTTTTTATGCAGAGCGGAAAGTTTTTTAAATACAGTGGAAATTGGAAAAGCTAAAAAAAATATTAAAGAAAAAAATCTACAAAGATATATTAAAAGGAGTTTTTATCTTTCTGGTGATACTTGCAGTTTTTTTTGCAGTTTTAGATATACTTACCTGGGCTTGAAACTAAATCCACCGGAAACTTCTTATCGTAAGTAAAGTATAAATTTTGAAATTCAAACATAATTTTTTTTTAACATAAAAAAATATTACAGGGGGGAAATTTGGGTAATATTTATCTTCTCATATCCAAAGGATTTATGAAGGGTCTTCTCCAGGGCTTTTCAGCAGTACTTGTTGCAGGAATTATTTTTTATTTTTTACTCGGGTTAATTTAATTTTATTAACTTTCTATATGTGCAGATAAGCGTTTCATTTATAAAGATGAAGCGCTTTTTTTATGTAAAGACTGACGAAAAAAGTTTGTTTTATGGCACTAAAATTGCCAATTTTATAGTTTTTGTCATAATTAAAACTCATGGGGGATACAAGTGGGTAATATTTTCCTTCTCATTTCTAACGGTTTTATGAAAAATCTTCTCAAAGGTTTTTCAGTTGTAGTTATTAGTTTATTAATAGTTTACGTGATTTTTGGACTTTTTGATATAGTTTAGTTCATTGGGGGTACAATAAAGGGCGCTTAATTTTGAAAGAGTAAGCGCCCTTTCTTTTTCAGAAATTAGCAGTTTTGATACTTCCAATGCCGGGACTTTCCTTCGGCAATCCATTCCACTGCCTGCTCCATTCTTTTATCACGGGTAGCTTCGGTTTTAGCTTCAGTAAGCCATTCCACATATTCCTTTTTCTTCGAGTAGCTGAACTCATCAAACACTTTTTTCGCAGCTTTGTTTTTACTTAATGCCTTTGTAAAATAATCGGGCACTACCAGTTCTTTTTTATCTGTAGCAGATGCCTTCTTCTTCGGCGGTAATTTAATCCCTTCCTTATTCAATCGCGCAGCTTCCTTAATATACTTTATCATTATTTTATCTGCCGGCAGGTCCTTCATGCTTGTTATTCTGCCGAAGTGACCCATCGCCTGCTCGCGTCCAACGTCAAGAATTTTATCCGGGTCAGCCATGATTGAACCTTTCCAGAAGCCGATTGCCATGTGCTCCTTAAATGCAGCCATGCCGAACATCATTTCGTTGAGATAATCAAAGTGCGGAAAGCCCCACTTAATAGTTTCCTGAGTTTCCGGAACAGCTTTGTGAACAAGTTCGCGGACGTGTTTAAGGATTGGTTTTGCAAAGTCCTTTGATTTTTCTATGTAGGCGTCAATGCGTGGATCTTTTTTGCCCATGTTTTCTATTTAAGATTTAAGAAATATTTTTATAAAAGTCGGGTTTTTGTCGGGTTTCTGAACACAGATTCATTTAATATATATGATTGCGCAGATAGTAGCAAAATAGTCGCATTTTATTATTCATTATTAATTACTAATTATTAATTATCAGAATTAGTCGGGAAAAAGTCGGGTTTTGGTCGGGTTTTGTTTTCATCCGCTTTGGCGGATTCCGCAAATTAAGAAATACTAATATTCCCTTTACAAACTTTACAAACTTTATAAACTTTCAACCACCTCTGCTAATATAATAAGAATAAAATTTTAATTAAAGAAATTGTTACCTATTAGTAGGAATAGGTTTTTAATTATGTATTACTGCTATAGCAGTCCCGTCTTTAGCGGGATGTATGTAGAATTATGAATTACAATGAAGCTCGTCCCGCAAAGGTGGAGAGGGGCAGGGCGTGGTATCAATTCCCTCACGTATTATCTGCCTTTATTTTTGAAGAAGTTAAAAATAAGTTCAGATTAAGAATCCCACTGCTATGAGAAAGCATATTCTACTCTTCATTTCTACACTTCTACTCCTCGCAGGGTTTACTTATTATATTTCATCGACTCAATATTGGTATCAGCAGACAATGCCTGATTTGAATGGAAGGCAATTGACTGATTTGAAATTTGTTGATTCGTTAGTCGGGTTTGCATGTACTGACGGAACTACATCAGACCATGCATACATTCTTAAAACTACTAATGGAGGGGATAACTGGAATATTGTATTGGAAAGAGCTAATACAACATTTAAAGTTTTAAAGTTTTTAGATAATAATTTTGGATATGCTGCTGCTAATCCTGATACACTTTATAAAACTACAAATGGTGGCACATCGTGGCAGACAATTTATTTAAACGGAACATATACTCGTGATATGACTGTATTAAATAAAGACACAATTTGGATTTGTTCTGATATAGATTTCGGGGGGGGGGTATTTGTAACGACAAATGGCGGAGTGAACTGGATAAATAAATATAACGTTTTTGGGGGGAATCCAGCAAGAATATATATGCTAAACTATAATACAGGATTTATAGCAGGAAGTAATGCATCAAATGACTATTTAAAGAAAACAACTAATGGGGGTTCCAACTGGACTACTATTGCAGGAGCCGGAGGATTTGGAGACATATATTTTCAAAATGATTTAACAGGGTGGAAATGCGCAAGCGGTAATTTTGAAAAGACTACAAATGGCGGCTTGAACTGGTCAAGACTTTTAAATCTTAGCTTTGGAAATCTTTCGACTGAGGTTCTCAGCTTTTCCGTTATAAATGCTGATACAATCTGGGCATCAGGAGGATTGATATATTATCCTAAGAATAATCAAACCAGGGGAATAATATACCGGACAACAAACGGAGGTATAAATTGGACTTATCAGATACCTGATACAAGTATACATATCCCTGCTAAATATTTTTACACAAGATTTGTCGGAAGTAAACAAGGATGGGCTTATACTGTTTCATCTACAAGAGGGGGAGTACATACGAAAGTTGGAGGTGATACAACCCATAATGTGTTAACCACTATTAAAGAATCACCAAGCGAATTAGCAAAACAATATAAACTCTACCAGAATTTCCCGAATCCTTTTAATCCGACAACAACAATCAATTACGAACTACGAGCGTCTAATTTTGTAGCTCTCAAAGTATTTAATCTGCAAGGAAAAGAAATACAGACTTTAGTAAATAAGAAACAAAATATTGGAGTTTATTCAATAGAGTTTAACGGCAGCAATCTTTCAAGCGGAATATATTTCTATTCACTTCAGACAGATAATTTTAAGGAAACTAAAAAAATGCTATTGGTGAAATAAAACAATATTTCCCCTCTCCTTACGAAGGAGACTTGTCCAGCTTTAGCGGGACAGAATTCATTATGAACTGCTTCTGCCCTTCTATTTGTTTAACTTGCATATATGGATACAAGAAAAAAGAACTTATTGAACTATTCCTTAGAGGAGCTGAAAGATATTGCAAAGGCGCTTGGCGATAAGGCATTCCGGGGCGAGCAGATATTCGAAGCGCTGCACAAAAGAAACGTTGATGAGATATCGGAAATAAAATCTATCGGAGTTCCTTTACAGGAAAAACTTGCCGAGCATTATTTCATAGGTAAAGATAAGAATCAGTTAATTACAAATTCAAATTCAGATAAGACTCAGAAATTTTTATTTGAGATAGAGCCGGATAATAAAGGGAAGTCATATTTAATTGAAACTGTGTTAATCCGTGAAGAGGGAAGGAACACTGTATGCGTTTCTACTCAGGTCGGATGCAATGTAGGATGTGAATTCTGCGCAACGGGCAAGATGGGATTTTTGAAAAATCTTTCAGCAGCGGAAATTGTTTCTCAAGTGTATCAGGTTAAAAAATTATCGGGCGAAGAAATTACTAACATAGTTTTCATGGGAATGGGCGAGCCGTTTTTGAATTATAACAGCATGCTGAAGTCCTTAAAAATCCTTACTCACCCTAAAGGCATGGATTTATCTTCAAAGAGAATTACAGTTTCTACAGTGGGATTTGTAGATAAGATAAAAAAGTTCGCAGATGATTTAATGGCAGAGGAGAACAAAGAAATTAAAAACGTAAAGCTTGCGCTCTCGCTGCACTCCACTGATAACGGAATACGCGAATCAATTATTCCTACATCAAAGAAAAATAAATTAGGAATGATTTACGATGAGCTGAGTTATTTTTATTCTAAAACAAAAAATAAAGTTACCTATGAGTATATTCACTTCCCTGATTTGAATGATACCGATGATGATGTAAAGAGACTTGCAAGAATTTCACGGATGATTCCGAGTAATATTAACATAATTCCTTTTCACCCGATTCACTTCGAACTCAAAACACCCTTAAATATTTATAATGGTTCGGATATTGATATTTCACTTTCAAATAAAAAATTATTTGAGTTTATTGGTAAGTTGAAAGATGAAAAGGTTGTGGTGAATTTAAGGTCAAGCGCAGGAGTTGATATAAACGCGGCGTGCGGACAACTTTCAATCTCAAACCAAGGCACTCTCACAAAATAATTAAAGAAATAACTTAACGAAAAATTTGTATCAATTAATTTTATTTGGACCTCCCGGAGTAGGCAAAGGAACTCAGGCGGAGATGATAGCGTTAAAATTAAACCTGTTTCATTTATCCACAGGTGAAGTTTTACGAAAAGCAGTATCGGACGGAACGGATTTAGGTAAACAGGCAAAGGTGATTATGGACTCGGGGGCACTGGTCTCTGATGATATTATGATAGGGATTGTAAAGGACGCGCTTAATGCAAATGATAAGAGCGGCGGATTTATTTTAGACGGCTTTCCCAGAACAATTGCTCAGGCAGAAGCTCTGAATGTATTGTTCGGTGAAATGGGCTACAATAATGTAAGAGTATTGAATCTTACGGCTGATGACGGTGAACTGATATCGAGATTATTAAAAAGAGGAAGAAGTGATGACACTGAGGAAACTATTAAGCATAGATTAGAGGTTTATTATAGTTCTACTGCTCCCGTAAAAGGAGTATATGATAAACTGAACATGGTAACAGATGTAAACGGACTTGGAAGTAAAGAAGACATTAATAAAAAGATTCTGGAAATTTTAGAGTAAAGCGCGAGCTTTAATTTAGAAAAATAATTTTTCCCTTAACTTAATTGCCCTCTCTTTTATTCCACCTCAGACGGAAATAAAATGGATTATATATTTGTAAAGAGTTTTTAATTTATTGCAATTTTAAATATAATCTCATATTTTGTAACAAAATTTTAATATTTGCTTATGTCATCAATTAAAATTACTGAAATCAAAGATAAGGACATTATCGTTATCGCTCCCAAAGGCAACTTTGTAGGCGGAGATGAAACCGATGAGCTAAGAGATACAATTAAAAAAATCTCTGATGAAGGTAATAAAAAATTAGTAATAGATTTGGGTGAAGTACTTTATCTCAATTCAACAGCGCTGGGAGTTTTAATTTCTGCTCACGCAAATTATTCAAAGCGTGAAGGAAAGATTAAGCTTTGCCAGCTGAATAAAAATCTTGAAAATTTATTTGTCATCACAAAATTGGCGTTAATATTCGACTCATATCCTACACAGGAAGAGGCGATTACAAGTTTTTCTTAATAAAATGTAAAATTACAAAATTAATTAATTTAAACAATCAAAGACCTTTGAATAAGGGTTAATGGAGGTTAAACTTTAACAATGAAACAGTCAGTCTTTATTACTGTGCTTCTTATAGTCGCATTAGTTGCTTCAATCGTGATTTTCCAATTTGGATTCGGTTCACCGGGAAATTTTAAAAATCCTGAAAAAACCGTTCCAACAAATTTAATGGGCGCAGTTTACCTCGGCGGTGCCATCGTACCGTTACTCTTGACCCTTATCATTATGGTAATAACTTTCACTGTTGAAAGACTTCTTTCATTAAGCAAAGCAAAAGGCCGCGGCCCGATTGAAACCTTCTTAAAGAAAGTGCAGGCTTCACTCCTTGACGGAGATGTGGAAGGGGCTATTGCTGCTTGTAACCAGCAGCGGGGCTCCATAGCAAATATCATCAAGCAAGGGCTGGACAGATATCAGACACTTGTTGGTGATAACAGACTTGAAGCCGAGCAAAAGCTTGCTGAAGTAACAGCAGCTATTGAAGAAGCTATGATGCTTGAAGTACCTCTACTTGAAAGAAACCTTGTTGCTTTGTCAACAATCGCTTCTGTATCAGTGTTGGTAGGTCTTTTCGGAACAGTAGTTGGTATGATCAAATCGTTCCAGGCGCTTGCAACAGCAGGTACACCTAATGCTGCAGAACTTTCAGCAGGTATCTCTGAAGCTCTTGTAAATACAGCAGGCGGTCTTCTTGGCGCTATCATCGGAACAATTTCTTACAACTTCTTTGTAACAAAAGTTGGTAACATTACATATATGATTGACGAAGCTACTTATAATATGCTTCAGATTTTAGCAGTAAAAGGTAAGAAATAATTAACTAAACAAGAAAATTTTAAAACGCAACAATGGGCAAAAGCAGGTCAATAAAAAAGCCGGGTGTAAAGATAGATATGACTCCCCTTGTGGACGTGATTATGCTTCTGTTAACATTTTTCATGTTGACAGCTACCTTTAAAGCTGAGATGAGCGAAAACATTGAAGTTAAGCTCCCCAAATCTTTAAATGTCGATACTACAAAACTTCCCGAAAAAGACGTAATGACACTCTCCCTCACAAAGGTTGGCGATATTTACGTTGACGTAGATAACTTCAAAGTCAGAAAAGAAGTATTCGGAGATGAGTTCGGTATCGGTGTATATCATCCTGACAGCACAGGAAAAACTGAAGTAGAAATGACACAGAAAATCGGCGGAAAAGACGTAAAGAGAAAGCCGATCATTATGAATAAAGATAAGTTTGAAAAGACTCTTAGTGATTTACGGTTGTCATTAAAAAATATGACACAGAATAAATCTGATTTTAAAATTGTGCTTAAAGGCGATAAGGATGTTGATTTTGCAGTGGTAGAAGATTTAATGGCTTCATTAAAAAGCACCCGTAATACGAGGTTCTCGCTGGTAACTGATATAGATGCCGGAGAGCCCGGAAAAAAATAACAAAATAATTTTCTAAATTTTATATAAGGAGAATACCTTATGGCAGGCGGAGATTTTGACGCCGGGGATTCCGGGAATAGTCGGAAGAAACAACCCAAATGGAAAAAAGGCAAGAAAGTCGGTGTTCGTATTGATATGACTCCGATGGTGGACGTGATTATGTTATTATTAACATTCTTCATGCTTACCACAACACTTGCAATGCCTCAGGTAATGCAGATCAACTTACCGAAAGGTGATGAAACCGATAAGGTTAAAGTTGATATGGGTAATGTGCTTTATATCAGAGTATCTGAAAAAGGCAATATCTATTTCTCTCAAGGTATATCAAACGGCACTGAAGCGCCACCTGAAAATGTGAGCTTCGCAAACATGAAGAGCAAATTAGAACAGCTTTATGCTGCCAATAATAATCTTCTTATACTTCTTAAATTCGACAGAAAGATGAAGTATAATACAATGGTTGATATCCTCGACGAAATAAATAAAGCTAAGATTGAAAAGAGATATTCATTCATGAAAATGGAAGATATCGATAAAGAAATCGTAAAGCGCGCCGAAGGCTAAATAAATTTTTACTCGTTACGATGCTCCGGCTTCGTAACGCAAGATTTTCAAAAAGCGAATTCACGAAAAGTTGGTTCGCTTTTTTGTTTTATTTGATCTAAACGCAAAGAACACAAAGGTAACGCAGAGTCCGCAAAGAATGGATTTTTTTACTATAACATCTTTGCGCTCTTCGCGATATACTCTGCGCTTTTTGCGTTTAAAAATAACAAAGGAACCAAATCAAAATGTTCTCAGTATAAAGTTTTAACCAAACCAAAACTTTATGGCAGACTTCGATAGCAGCTCTGCTGTATCGGGAAACTCCCGCCACAAAAACCCTCATTCAGACAGTTTACTAAATGCCGGAGTAAAAATTGACATGACTCCCATGGTAGATGTAATTATGCTTCTCCTCACATTTTTTATGTTAACGACAACACTTGCAATGCCTCAGGCAATGCAGATAAATCTTCCGAAGGGAGATGAACATGTTGCAGTAAATATGGGAAACATTGCAACTATAAGAGTATCTGAGAAAGGAAATATTTTTTTATCGCAAGGACTTGAAAGCGGAAGGGAGCTTCCTCCCGAGAAAGTGAGCTTTGCAGATATCGGCAGCAGGTTAACGCAGCTTTCAAAATCTAACAGTAACTTACTTTTGTTTTTGAAGTTTGACAGGAATATGAAATATAAAACCATGGTGGATATTCTTGATGAAATAAACATGTCAGTTGAAAAAGATAATAGAAGATTTTCTATTAAAAAAATGGAAGCTGCTGATTTGGAGATAGTAAAAGAAGCAGAAGGTTCATAATTTTCTTATTCTGATTTTCTTATACTGATTTTCTTATTCCGTTTTCTTATTCTGATTTTATTCTTCTCAAACATATAATTCAAAGCGAGTCCGAAACCACAGGATTCGCTTTTTTGTTTTAAACCGAATATAACGTATATTTTAAGTATATTTGTTATGTATAAATACAGAAATTGAGAAAAATATTTTTAATATTAGTTCTTTTAGTAAGCGGAATTTGTTATGCGCAGAGTGACAGCGTTACAAAATCTCTTAATGAAACTTCACCTTCATTTAGCAGATACAAACAATATGAATATGAAGGTATATGGCCTGAACAAAGTCCGGGTATGACAATATTTATTGTGTCAATATTAAGCGCAATTATTATCGGTCTGATAATTCTTGTTATCAGAAAATCAAAAGGATATGGCAGTACTGTTATTGTCGGAGGATTTCCAAGAGGTTCGATACGCAGGCATTACATAAGCAGTTCAAGTATATACAGCAAACGTAAAAAAAGAGGAAGCGGACCTGTTGGCGGAGCATTTATGGGCGGCTGGTAGTTTTTTCAATTAAAAATTTACAATTTGTAATTAACAGGATATATTTTTATTAAATGATTTAAGATTAAAGCAGACAGTAATAAATGAAAAAATTATTTTTAATATTAACGTTATTATTCATTGGTTCATTAACCAGATTGAGTTATGCCCAAGATGACGGTCCGTCTAAATCACTTACCGATGCACCACCTACAATAAAAAAATACGTTGTAGATGAAACGGGAACGTTAAGCTCATCGCAGATAAATTCTCTGATGACAAAGCTTGTTGAATTTGAAAAGACAACTTCAAATCAGATAATTGTTTACATCATCAACAGTCTTAATGGTGAACCGATTGAAAATGTATCTGTAGAAATTGCGCGCAAAAATAAAATAGGAAAGAAGGATAAGAATAACGGAGTATTGATTCTTGTAGCGTTAAAGGACAGGAAGATGCGGATTGAAGTCGGTTACGGACTAGAAGGCGCGCTTACAGATGCAATATCATCACAGATAATCCGCAACGATATGCAGCCTGAATTTAAAGCAGGACGTTATTATGAAGGACTGAACAAAGCAGTAGATGATATTATAGCAGTTACAAAAGGTGAATATAAAGCAGACCAAAAATCAAGCAAGTCTACAGTTAAAATAATTTTTGTTGTTGTCATTTTTCTTTTCATTTTTCTGATGATAATAATAAGTATCATCAGAAGAATTTTCGGATTCGGAAGAGGAATGATAACAGGAAGAAGAGGCAGCAGGTTCGGCGGATTCGGCACGGGATTTATGGCAGGCTCATTATTCAGCGGAAGCGACTGGGGGAGCTCAGGTTCTGATAGCGGCAGCAGCAGCGGCAGTGACTTCGGAAGCTTTTCCGGCGGCGGCGGTGATTTTGGCGGTGGCGGCTCAAGCGGTAGCTGGTAATTCTCTCAATTAATAATTAGTAATGAATAATTAATAATTCCGGTTTGAGTGAGTTAATAAAATTAAATTTATGAGTAAGAAGATAATAGAACAATATTTCAGTGATGCGGATTTAAAAGAAATCTCCAAAGGTATCAGTGAAGTTGAAAGTAATACTTCAGGTGAAATACGGTTGTGCGTTCATATTAAGAAAGGATTTTTTGACAAGAATAAATCACCCAGAGAAATTGCAGTTCAGCAATTTTTAAAACTGGGAATGCATAAAACAAAAAACAGAACAGGCGTACTTCTATACATATTACTCGATGAAAAGAAATTTGAAATCCTTGCCGATGAAGGAATAAACAAACTGATTGAAACAAATGCATGGAATGAAATTACAACCGGAATAAGTAATGAGTTCAAAGCAGGCAATTATCTGCAGGGAGTGCTCCATTGTGTAAATCATATCGGAGCAAAATTAAAGCAGCATTTCCCGAGGCAAAGCGATGATACTGATGAGCTTTCCAATGATGTTGTAATAAAATAAAATATTCTGATTTTGAAATAATCTTTTAGAATTTTTCATATGTAACTTTAGACCCCATCTAAAAAGATGGGGTTACTTTTAAGTACCAAAAGTAAACGAAGAAAAAAAAAGTTTGTAAACACCTTTTTGAAAAAATTTTTCCCATACATATTATTTCTTGTCATTATATCACAGGCAGCGGCACAAACAGATAGCCTGAAAATTGATTCAACTAAATCTTCTATTGATACCCTTAAACAGATAAAATCGGATATAACTGCGCCAATAAATTATTCGGCACGCGACTCTGCTATATTCGATGTAAAAGGAAAAAAACTTTATCTCTTCAATGATGCCGAGCTTACATATCAGGATTTGAAATTAAACTCCGGTATAATTTTATTGGATAAAGAAGACGAGACGCTTGAAGCATATGGAATACCCGACTCGATGAATACAGGCACGTTAGTCCAGACTCCTATAATGGTGCAGGGTGGAGAAAAACTTGAAGGCACTAAGCTGCTTTACAATTTTACAACTAAACAGGGAAACATTTCGATGGGATTCTCTGAGGCAGATGTTGGATATTACTTCGGAGATAAAATAAAAAAAGTTACCGATGAAATATTTTTTATAAAAGACGGATTGTACACCACTTCTACTGACAGAAAAGATCCCGAATATTATTTCCTATCACCAAAAATGAAGGTGATTAAAAATGACAGGGTAATAGCTCAGTCAGTGTTTATGTACATTGAAGGGGTACCTGTTTTCTGGATTCCGTTTGGAGTGTTTCCTAATAAATCGGGAAGATCGTCGGGATTAATTCCTCCCACTTACGGAGATGACGGTACTTACGGTACTTATGTATCGCGGCTCGGCTACTTTTGGGCAATGAGTGATTATTATGACTTAGCTCTTACAGGAAGTATTTTTTCACGCGGAAGATATGACTTTAACGGAAGATTCCGTTACGCATTAAAATATAATTTTACGGGACAGGTTGAAGGCGGCTACTCACGAATAAGATTAGGTGAAGCAACTGACCTTGATAAATTCAGTTCAGATGAATGGGCGTTGACCGTGAATCATGCGCAGCAATTCAGCCCCACTTCAAGTTTAAACGGAAATTTAACTTTTGCAAGCGGCAAAGCATATTACAATAATACGTCAAACAATCTGAATACATTGCTGAGGCAGAATATTATTTCGGATTTTACTTACTCAAAGTCATGGGAAGGAACGCCGTTTATTTTTAATGCAAATTATCATAGGGACCAGAATTTAATAACAGGAAGTATTAATGAAAATATACCTTCGTTGAATTTTTCAATATCGCAGACATTTCCGTTTCAGTCGGAGACTTCTACGAATGATAACAGAGGTCTGATGGAATATTTTTCTTACAGTTATCGTGGTTCGTATCTGAATAACCGTTCAAAAACAGTTGTGCAGGGAGTAAGCGGGAATGACAGTCTGGAATTCCGCAATGACAGAATGGGAGCTTATCACAATGTGGTTTTAAATTTATCTCCGCAGTCACAATTCATTTCAGTCAATCCTTATTTTAATTATAATGAATACTGGTATGATAAGACGATTACCAAAAGATACGACCCTGTTACAAACACAGTTGTATCGGATAATCAAAATGGATTTAAGACTGCCCGGTCATTCAATATGGGAGTTACATTCGGAACGAAACTCATAGGAATTTTTACTCCGAACATATTAGGTATAAAAGGAATACGCCACACTATTACTCCGAACATTACTTATAACTACACTCCGGATTTCTCCAAAGATTTCTGGGGATACTACGGAACTTACATAGATGCAACGGGCAAACCACAGAAATATTCTTTTTTTGAGAACGGAATTTTCGGCGGACCTTCACAAGGAGAACAGCAGTCAATCGGACTTTCAATCGGCAACGTTTTTGAAATGAAGACAAGAGAGACGGATTCTACAGATAATAAATTCCAGCTTTTAAATTTAGACGCGTCGGTAGGTTATAATTTTGCCGCTGACTCATTAAGGTTTACAGATATATCTACAAGTTTCCGAACGCAGATAGGAAGTATCCTGAATATTTCCGGCGGTGCATCATTCAATCTTTATCAGTTCGATGGTCTCACTGGAACTAGAATTAATAAATTTTTATGGAGCGAAGGCAAGCTTGCAGATTTAACAAACTTCAATATCAATTTATCGACAAGTTATAATTTTCTTTTGTCCAATCAGGATACCGATGCAAAGAAAGACACAACAAAAAAATTATTGAGAGATACAACTGATGTTTTGAATTATAACATTCCATTCACGGGAAGTCTGAATTATAATTATTCGGAAAGCAGAGCTAATCCTACACAGATATTCCGCACTTCGGGAATTTCGGGAAGTCTGGGATTCAGTCCTACGGAAAAATGGAGATTCAATGTATCAGCTAATTACGATTTTACGAATCAACAAATAACTGCTCCGTACGTAACTGCATACAGGGACTTAAATTCGTGGGAGATGAATTTTAACTGGTATCCACTGGGAGTTTATAAAGGATTTAATCTGGAAATAAAAATAAAAGCACCGCAATTGAAAGATATAAAAATAACAAAGACTACAAATCCGGGAGGTCCGTTTGGATTCTAGAATAATAATGAAATACACAGGCGCAGGTAATAATTTTATAATGATTAATAATCTTGACCTGAAGATTAGCAACAATGAACATATTGTTACTGACTTATGCTCTAAACCGGAAAATCAGGATGTTGACGGAGTGATATTTGTAGAGACAACCATGAAGGCGGATCTGAAAATGAATTATTATAACAGAGACGGCAGCAGCGGTTCGTTATGCGGCAACGGATTAAGATGCACTGTGAAATATTCACTTGATGAAAAATTAATTAAGAAGACTAAGCTTACTGTTGAAGCAGTTGATAAAATTTATAACTGCGAAGTTGTTGATGAAAAAAACATTAAGGTTGAAATGCCTGACCCTGCAATAATAAATCCATCCATAAAACTAAAAGTTAATTTTGATGAGTGGTGGGAAGAGCTGGAATGCGCGTATGTTGATTGCGGCTCGCCGCACATAGTGGTTTTTATTGATGACATTCAAAAACCTGTTGTAAATAATTTAGATGAAGTAAATATAGATGAGTGGGGAAGGAACATAAGAATGCACCGCGACCTGATGCCTGAAGGTGCGAATGTAAATTTTGTTAAAGTTGTGAATGAAAATGAAATCCATGCGAGGACGTTTGAAAGGGGAGTAGAACGTGAGACGCTTTCCAGCGGAACAGGCTCAATTTCAAATGCAATTATTTCTTATATAAAAAGAAATGTTAATACTCCCGTAAAGGTTTTACCCAAGTACGGGGAGTATATAACAATAAATTTCAGTGAAGATAATGGAAGGATAACAAACCTTTCAATGACAGGTCCTGCTAACAGAATATAGAATTATTTTATTAGAAGCATTGATTTCGTTTCTCTGAAATCACCTTCTTCAAGAGTATAGAAGTAAACACCCGACGATAAATTTTTCGCATCAAGTTCCACTTCATATTTACCTTCCTGTAAATTTTTATTTACAAGCTCTTCTTTTTCCTCGCCAAGCTCGTTATACACTTTTAATGTTACCAATCCTGATTTAGGAATTTCAAAATCAATCTTTGTACTGGGATTAAAAGGATTCGGAAAATTTTGCGATAGCGAATAATTCAATGCTTCTCCTGTTGATTGAACAGCAGTAGTATTATCAAAGCATGATGTAATTGCATGAGCAGTATCTGAATGCCCTGCATAGGGAATACCGTACATGTCTTCAATTGTTCTCAGAATAGAATAATGAGAAAGATATTGATTGTAAGTTCCGTGAATGACTTTTTGTCCGACGAAAATTGTAGGAATCTGATTGGGAGTTGTTCCGTTATCTTCATCCCACGTTAAAATAAAAAGACTGTTATGAGTTTTGCACCAGGTTATATATGGTCCTAAGTTATTCTGTATCCATGCATCGCCCTGCGGGATTGTACCATCGTGCATATCATTTATAATATTAGGAACAACAAAACATACAGTAGGTAAGCTGTCGAAGTTTGACGGATAAGCTGTAAAAGGCTGATTAACTGTTATAGGGTATCCATTTGTAGGTGCAGTCTGCCAGTTACTCCATGGGTTGTGCTTGCGGTAATAGCTGCCTGAAACAGTTCCGTTGTAACCGACTGACGGCTGGTCTTCGCAGTAACCTTTGAACTTAAAGCCGGCGTTAATTAAGTACGCTCCGAGATTAGGTGTAAGAAATGGAAAGTTTGACGGAGTGGCATCATCTATTACTCCCTGATTAGAACCTGAATAGAGCATTAAATAATTCGGCTGGCTTGGATGTGTAAGCCCGTGTGAGTTTGTAAGCAGTGCACCTTTACTATCTGCTGTTAAAGAATTTATAAAAGGAGCCTGAGAGCTGCCGATAATCTGATTATATCCTCTATTTTCCATCATGCAGATTACTATATGAGCGGGCCGGGTAATTTGAGCACTGAAAGAAAATGAAGAGTACATCAATGTAATAAATATAAACAAGAATTTTATTTTCATTGTTGCGGGTTCTGATTGAAACGAAAAATATGGATAAGGCTGTATATAAAAAAGATAAAAATATTTTTTGCAAGCCTAACTTTTTTGAAAAGCTTCCGTATTACAGATTTACATAAGGGCTTATGCAATACATGAAAAATTGTTCTTTTTAAGAAAACAACACTTTTACCAAAAAAAGGACTTGACAAAAAGATGAAAAAAACTCAAATTGCTGTTAAGGAAAAAATGTACTAAATCAAAAAGACAACAGATTTGCAACAGGAACAATTAATAGAAAAACTTCAGAGCTTAGGATTCAAGGAATATGAATCCAAAGTCTTCATGGTGCTTCTGATAAACTCCTCACTTAGCGCATCTGAAATCGCAGAGAAGGCTAAGATAAGAAGAACTGCTGTTTATGAAATTCTGAAAACTTTCGCTGAAAAAGGTTATTGCAACGTTATTGAAACAAATACTATTCTTAAATATGAGATTATAAATCCAAGAATTATTTTAGATAAAATACAGGCAGACTTCAATATTGAAAACGAGCAGCGTTTAGGAAATCTGAAGGATACTTTTAAAAATTTAGTTCCACTATACAAATCTGAAACTGATGAAAGTGATAATTCTGTTAACATAGAATTAATCAGAGGTTTTAACAAGCATAGAACAGCAAAATTTATTGAACTGCTCAACAGCGCTAAGCAGGAAATTCTTTTCATGGTAAGATTTGAGATGTTCGTATCAAAAGAACTTGACCAGACTGCGATGAATTTTATAAAAGGCGGCGGTTCTATAAAATCAATTTACGAAGCAAGTTACAATTTTAAAATAGTTGACAGAAACGAGAACGTATCAATAGCAACAGTTGAAGGTTTTATTGACCTTTGCGAGTATTACGAAAAGAACGGTGAGAAATTAAAAATTTCTCAGTTAGAGTTACCAAACATCACAATTTTTGACAGAGAGATTGTATTCATAAACATCGACCCCAAAGACATTCCCAGACACAGCAGAGCCGATATAATAATAAGAAACAAAGATTTTGCAATGCGAATGATGGACTTATTTAATTATTATTGGAGCCAAGCCTACACAACGAAAGAATTTAAGAAAATTCATAAAAGTTTCGACCTTAAAGAAAGTATTAAAGAAGTTTTAGTAAAATAGTTGTCACTGTGCAGATAAAACAGTGTCAAAGTTATAAAATTAATTTTATTTCTCTCGGAGGATTTATGAAAAAATCGTTCACAATTTTAGCGCTTCTGATAGTCAATCTCGTTTTGTTTAACGGGCTATTAAAAGCAGGAGTTGAAAGTAATAATCTTATTATTACAGGCAAAGTATTGTACAAGAATACAACAACACCTGTTCAGAATGCAGTTGTGAAGCTTTATCTGGTAAACTCCGATGAGGTTACTTATAAGGTCCTGGAATCCGTTACTGTGAATGATAAGGGTGAGTACATGTTCAACAGTGCCCAGATCGGCAGCGGAGATAAAGTAAGAATAGGCGCATATGTAAATGATATCATTCAGAATGACAGAATTATAATTAATACAAACCAGAACAACACAGACGAAATTGTAGAACTCGGTGCATATGCAAACGATATTATAATGGATAGAATTAATCCATTAAGTGAGATTTACGGTTCAACCATTCTTGTTGATTTAAATGCAGCCGCAGCAAATTCAAAATTCAATTTATACCTCAACGGAAATGTTATTGAAAGCACTAACGATTTTATGGATGGCGGCGGAATAGGTACATATCCAAGAGAGCCGATATTAAATCAGAATTATCCGAATCCTTTTAATCCTACTACAAATATTAAATACGGCATTCCGCAGCAGGCATTTGTAACATTAAAAGTTTATGATATGTCAGGCAAGCTGGTAGCTGACTTAGTAAATGAAATAAAAGAACAAGGATATTACACCATAAAGTTTGACGGAAGTAAATTAGCTTCAGGATTCTATCTGTACAGATTAACAGCAGGCGACTATACTACAATTAAGAAGATGAGCTTGATTAAGTAATGAAACTAAGCTAAAAGAAAAGAGTACAAAAAAGAAAAGCCGGATGAGGGCATCCGGCAATTATTAAGAGAACAAAAAATTCTAACCCGGCAAGGTTAAATCTTTTAAGATGATGAGGCATCCTATTTTCTCTTAATAGCAAAATAGACAAAAATATTTGAAAATGTAAAGGACAAAACCAGGACACTCAGTTCTTTACAATACAAGATAAAGAGTTCTTTAAAAGTTTTTGGATTGCAGCTTATGAGGGGGCTGCGATTCTACAGGGAGAATAAAGCTAACAAGTTTTACCGGAATTCACGGGTTGAGGGGCTTTGTAGTTTTCCATTAAAAGGAATTTCGACTTTGAGGGAAGTTGAAATATCCGAACAGTTAGCGGCTGTTCTCCCAAGAGTTTTATTAAGTTTTGATTTCACGGAGTTGAGGGGCTTTGTAGAAATCAGCTAAGAAGCGAAAGCTTCTGCACCTGCGTATCAGCTGTGAGGGGAGTTGATATGTTACGGGTTGGGAGAATCGAAGATTCTCCCACGAGTTTGATGCAGACTTTGTTAAATTCTCGTCTGCCTAACCCACCCGGAGAATTTCCAAATCTCCGGGATAAGTTTAGTTGTAAAAATAATGTGTTTTAAACTTTGTTTCCTTTCTCCTTAAGCATCCTGACCTTGTCGGGATGCTTTTTTTATTTGTATAAAAATTCAGTAGTATAATAATTAGAGTAAGAACTCGTTCCGATGCTCCAGCGTCGGAACGTAAACCTTAATCGATTCTACTATACCGCCCCCTCAGTCCCCCTCCTTGTAAAGGAGGGGGAAGCAAAGTTTTTATTTTGTAAACTTCCATTTCGTTTTTCCTTTATAAGATAATTTATAAACATTAATTTTGTTTAACACATTAAAACAATTTTAATGAACCTACTCAATAAAGCTTTAGTAAACACCATTCCCGTTCTACCCAGAGGCTTAGTCAGATTTTTTGCAAACAAATACATCGCAGGCGATAATATAAACGAAGCAGTGAATACCGTTAAGCATCTTAACGAAAAAAAATTCATGGCTACGATGGATGTACTTGGTGAAAGTATCAGTTCAAAAGAAGAAGCAATAAAATCAAAAGATGAATCGATTGAAGTACTGGATGCAATAAAGAAAAATAATCTTGATTCCAATTTATCGGTAAAGCTTACAATGCTTGGTTTAAAAAATGATTATGATTTATGCAGAAGTTTGTTTACTGAAATTCTTGAGCATGCAAAAAGCCTTAATACATTTGTAAGAATTGATATGGAAGAATCTGCAGTGACGGATATAACTATCAAATTGTTCAATGAAATGCGTAAGAAATTTGATAACGTCGGAATTGTACTGCAGGCATATTTAAGAAGGACTGAAAGCGATATTATAAAACTTACCGAAGAAAAAGTAAACTTCAGAATCTGTAAAGGTATATATATTGAGCCTGAGGAAATTGCATTCAAAGGATACGATGAAGTAAGACAGAATTATCTTAAAGTATTACGCCTTGCTCTTGAGCGCGGCGCATACGTAGGTATTGCAACACACGATGATTACTTAATAACCGGTGCGGAAAAAATTGTTAAAGATTTAAAACTTACAAGAGAGCAATATGAATTTCAGATGCTGCTTGGTGTAAGAGAAAATCTGCGCGATGAAGTTTTAAGCCACGGTCATAGAATGAGAATCTATGTTCCGTTCGGTCAGAGATGGTATGAATATTCAATAAGAAGATTTCAGGAAAACCCAAACGTTGCAGGCCAGGTGCTTAAAAGTATTTTTTCCAATTAACAATTAGTAATTAACAATTAACAGAATTACCTGATAGCAAACCGAAAACAAACGCTTTAACTGTTAATTACTAATTGATAATTGTTAATTGTGTGAATTATTCTCAAACCAGATTTTAGTTGTTTCAGGATAAAGTTCCATCATCATTTTTTTCATGGCGATTGCGTATTGCCTTATCTCCCACTGAGCAGTGGATTCGTCACGCAGCTCAATAAAATTCATAATAGCCTGGAAAGAAGCTGTCCAGTAGACTTCCGTGTACTGATTAAGAGGAAGAATTAATCTTGCTTGTTCTTTGGCAACACCTAACTCCATAAGTTTTTCGTAGGAATCAACTATTGACTGCATGATGCCGTCGAAAATTTTTGTGGCTTCATCCTGTTTTTCAATGCTGCCTTCGGATGCCTGCTTATTGTTTTCTGATTGCGCTCTCCAGTTAGATGGTTTATAGAAATCAGAAACAGGTACGTATCTGCCGCTGATTTCATTCCACGCATGGTCTTTAGTCATCGAGCTTGAAGTTGTTTCAATACCGACTACATGCTTATACCATTGACGCATTACAAACTCAGGTGCTTTTATATGAAACTGTACGATGATGTGTCTGAATGGAGACCAGTGTTTGTTCTTTACAAGAAACTTAACAAGTTTTCTGTCGCCGTCTGTGTATTCGGTCTTTCTTTTTCCGAATGAAACGCGCGCAGAATTTACTACGGTTAAATCGTTACCGAGTTTATCGAGAATCTCGAGAAAACCCTGGTCGAGGACTTCTTCTTTCAATTTTTTGACTCCGTTCTTAAGTGATTTATGGTTAATTTAACGAAATTAATTTTGTATTAATATTAAAAAAATATTATTCTCGTTTCGAATTTAGTATAAAAAAAATTTCTAAGTAACCCCATACTTTAGGATGGGGTTATAGACATAAAAGAAAAACTCTTTAGGGTTAAACTTTATATATTAACCACCCCCTCCCCCTCCTTAGTAAGGAGGGGGTATATAGTCGAGTGTTAGTCCCCACCTAAAGGGTGGAGTTAACGTATTTTTTGGAGATTAAGGGATTACCTACTAAGTTCCGGCTTCGCAACGAGAGGTGAAGAAAAATTTACAATAAAAAATGGAAATAAACAAAAAATATTTCATCGGAATTGACTCCGGTGGCACGAAATTTGATATTGTACTAACTGATGCCCGAAAGAAAGTCCTTTACAAAGCTAAGTATCCGTCCTGTCACTACTCAGTTTTCGGAGCAGAAAAAACATCTGAAGTCCTTAGCGGCTATGTTGTTAAATCAATCAGAAAACAAAAATTAAAACTTGAGAATTGCGCCGGTATCTGTTTCGGAATTGCAGGGGCAAGGGAAGAATTCGACAGAAAAAAGCTTGAAAGACTGTTCAAATCCAGGCTGAAAGTTAAAAACGTAACTGTTGTAACGGATGCTAAGAACGCAATAACCGGAGCGTTTGATGGAGGTGACGGAATTATATTAATAGCCGGAACAGGTTCAGTACTTTACGGAAAATATAAAGGCAAGCTAAACAGAGTCGGCGGCTGGGGAAGAATTTTAGGTGACCAGGGCAGCGGATTTATAATCGGAAGAGAAGGACTAAGAGAACTTGTTAAAGAATATGATGAAAGAGCTCTTGGAAAAAAAGAAAGTATTTTTTCAAAATTAGTAAGTAAAAGATTTGGAATTACGTCTAAGAATATAGTGGATAAAGTTTTTGCAAAACATTTTGAACTGCAGAGAGTTTGTGAAACTGTAATTGAGGCAGCCGAGAAAAAAGATAAAGCCTGTCTGAAAATTGTAAAACAAGGGGCACAAGATTTATTGGGAAATATAGAGCTGTACCTTAAAATTTCTAAGGTAAAAGAAAAAATCGAAATTGCGTTTATAGGAAGCGTAATTGAGAACGATAATATTTTATCACGTGCATTAAGAAGCGGAATAAAAAAGAAACTGAAGAACGTTGTAGTAGTCAGGAAAAAGAATGAGCCTACGATGGGAGCAATACAGATTGCTATGGGAGAGGCCTCGTGAAAAAATTAGAAATGATTCTCATTCTGGATTTCGGTTCGCAATACACTCAGTTAATCGCAAGAAGAATCCGCGAACAAAAAGTTTATTGTGAAATCCATCCGTTCAATATTGACGTTGTTGATTTTATAATTAAAAGTAAATTTAATTTAAAAGGAATTATTCTTTCGGGCGGACCATCAAGCGTACTTGATAAAGCTGCTCCAAAAATAAGTGAAACTTTATTAGAATATTTTACGAATAATGAAATTCCTGTCCTTGGTGTCTGCTATGGCTTGCAGTTAATAAGCTATCTTGAAGGGGGAAAGATTCAAAAAAGCAGCCACAGGGAATACGGACACTCCCAAATAGTTCTCGCAAAAAAATCTCCGCTATTTCAGAATGTGAAAAAAAATTCTGTTGTGTGGATGAGCCATGGTGATTCACTCGATAAAATCCCCAATGGATTTACAGTTACATCAAAAAGTAAGAACGGAATAATAAGCAGCATAGAAAATGCGAAGAAAAATATTTTCTGCGTGCAGTTTCATCCGGAAGTAAATCATACTGTAGAAGGAAAGAAGATATTGAAGAATTTTATTTTCAGTATCTGCAATGTCAGAAATAAATTTACTGCAAGTTCATTTGTTGAGGATAAGATAAAAGAAATAAAAAGTACAGTACAGAAGGATAATGTAATATGCGCATTAAGCGGAGGAGTTGATTCCTCAGTCGCTGCCGTTTTAGTTAGTAAAGCGATTGGAAAACAGTTACATTGCATTCACATAGATAACGGCTTGATGCGCAAAGATGAAAGCAGAAAAGTTGTTGAAATATTTGAAAAGAATTTTAAAATAAAAATAAAATTAGTTAATGCTTCAGCATTATTTCTTCAGAGGTTAAAAAATGTTAAAGACCCCGAGAAGAAGAGAAAAATCATAGGTAAAACGTTCATTGACATATTTGAAAAAGAAGCTAAGAAAATAAAAAATGCAAAGTACCTGGTGCAGGGAACTTTGTATCCTGATGTGATAGAATCGGTTTCGTTTAAAGGTCCTTCTGCCGTAATTAAAACGCATCACAATGTAGGAGGTCTTCCGAAGAATATGAATCTGAAATTGATCGAACCGTTCAGAGAATTATTCAAAGATGAAGTGAGAGAAATAGGATTGAAGCTTGGACTGCCGGAATATTTTATTAACCGTCATCCGTTCCCGGGACCCGGATTAGCGATAAGAATTTTAAGTGATGTAAGTAAAGCAAAGCTTGAGCTGCTAAGAGATGTAGATGAAATTTATATGGATGAGTTAAGAAAAAATAATTTGTATTCAAAAATATGGCAGGCATTTTCAGTGCTTATGCCGGTGCAGACGGTTGGTGTGATGGGAGATGAAAGAAGCTATGAGAACGTTATAGGGGTAAGAGCAGTAACTTCATCCGATGGTATGACAGCAGACTTTTATCATTTTGAACATAATTTTTTAAGAGGTTTATCTAACAGAATAATAAACGAAGTGAAAGGCGTGAACAGAGTTGTGTACGATATCAGCACGAAGCCTCCTGCAACTATTGAGTGGGAGTAATGCAAAAGTAAAAAATATTTGCTTGACAATAAAAAGCAAATAAATTAATTTGTTGTAGCTCGAACTACGACATAATTTGTAGTCTTATTTCGCAAAATAAATATTGAATAATTTTTATTATTATTATTTAATAAAAATTCTATTTTATCTATATTATAAAAAATACTAAAATATTAAATCAATTCATTAATTAAAACGAAAGCAGTAATGGAATCAACACAAATCTATTCCGGAGAGTCAATGAGCGTTGAGGAGCGAATCAATACGCTTCAGAATTATGACAAGGAACTGACTCAAATTAGGGAACACCTGATAGAGAAGAATATCAGCAGGATGAAATCGGAGGGGAGCAAAGCGATTTTATCGGCAGCGATACCGTCGTTTATTCTTTTAGTTTTATCTTTTTTCATTGACGTTGCTAACGTCCCGTTCCTGGGTAAGGTTGCAGTTAATTTTGCAAACTCTTTATTCCCCGGGTCACAATTATTAAATAGCGGTGTTGAGCCATATCAGTTCTGGTGGCTTCCGATCTTAGTATATGTTATCTTCATCTTAACGGCAATACTTTGTAACATTGCTTTAAGAAAAGAGATTACAGAAAAAGGTTTGACCGAAGGAAGTATATCAAGAGTTATTGATAAATATTCGGGAACAGTTGATGCTGTGGCAACAGCTTTACCGTTGTTAGGTGCAGCGTTCTTACTTGTCTCTATTAAAGAAGGTCCCACAATTTTCTTAGGATTTTCCGTTCCGTTCGAAATTAAATCAATTCTTATTCTTGCTATAGGTAAATTATTTGAATCTGTATTTGATGCTCAGGCAGTAAAATACAATGAGATTCAGGATGAAATAAAACAGGTAGAGACAGAATATTTTTATGAAAAGGAAGAAAGATTACAAAGAGCAATTTTAGCTGAGCTGACAAGAGCAAAAGCTCCTGAAGTTCCTGCAGTACAACAGCTGAAAGGCTTTGATATGAAGAAAGAAGATGTTGAACAGATTTACAAAGTTATGGAAATCACCAATAAGATTTCTGAAACATTTGCTAAAAACATGGCAACTCTTGATGCAATATTAAAAGACCTCGGCAACTCAAAACTTACAGATGAAAAAGTACTGAACCAGTTACAGTCAACAGCTTCATACTTAAATGAAACAATAAAAGGAATTAAAGATACCAATGCATTAAAAGGATTAGATAACTTAGTATATCTCGCTGGTAAGAGATAACAATTTAACAAACACAAAAATTTTTTTAAAATGGCACAGCGCAAAAAAAATAGAGACGTAAAATTTATTATCTATCAGGTGCTTTACATATTTGTGATTTGTATTGTTGCTCTTAAAGGCGCTAATCTCGATTTAACGGAAGTAATAAATAAGGATAAAGTAGTAGAAAAATCTTATGCAGATTCTTTGAAGGCTTATCTCGATTCGTTAATAGCATTAGGTTTAGTTCCTAAGATTCAATTCGACACCACAAACATAAGCAAGATAGATCCAAATCTGATAGCCCAGCTGCAGCAAAAAATTCAAGTGATGCAGACACAGGTTACATCAGTCAATACTAATACTTCTACTATAACTCAGCAGAATCCATTGGTTGAACAGCAGAAAAAACCCGATGAAGTTAAAAAAGATCCGGGTGAAATGCAGGAAATCAGGATTGGAAATATTGTATTGTATCAGTACACTGAGAACAGTTTAAATAATCCTTACGACACACCACTTGAAATAGTGGGTATAACAACTATCCCTGCTAAAAGCACAAAATCATTTACAACAGGGGGACAGAGTTCTGTAACAATTAAAGTAGGAAGCTCATCCAAAACTGTTGAACTGAAACCAAATGAGAAGCCGAAGATAAGTATCTCCCGTGTTACAAACATGGGTGAAGATGTTTCTATCAGAACGCTTCAAAGTGTTACCGGCTTCAGAGTTGTTATCAGTGATGACTTCCCGGGACAGCTTGATGTAAAATTCAGCGGACCTGTTGAAGTTAAAAATGCAGGACAAAACACTTACGATATTACAATGAAGGCATTCGGAAGTAAGTCAGCTTTTGATAATTTCTCTTCAGGTAAAGATTCACCATATTCTGTCGGGTTTACAGTAACAGTTAAAGATAAAATCGCAGGTCACACTGTTACAGGTCAGCAGAGTTTTATTTTCGGCGATTGGTAAAATTATAATTATATGAAGATCTCTCCTTCCGGAGAGGTCTTCAAGTTTTCCCCGATGTAACTTAAATTTTATACAAACAAAATTAAAATTATGAAACAAAACTTTATGGTAAAAATTTTTTTACTGATTTTTGGATTATGCGTTTTCTCTTTGACGGGCTTACAAAGCGCTAATGCTCAGGAGGAATCCGATAATCCTGCAACCTGGAAATACTTCAGAATTCTGGCTAGAGCTCAGGATGATAGTGTATTTATAAAAGTTCAGGACCAGATGGGTATCAGCCCGTTACTTGAGTCTTATAACTTAATTGTTAACGTAATGGATCCTAACCCTAACAACCAATATGTTGTTATCGGTGATGAGACAGATCCTTCTGCAGTTCGTGCATCATGGTCACAGATTACAAAAGATGTTCAGGCTAAATTATTAGGATGGACAGGAAGTAATAAAGAAAATTTAAATCAGAAAAAACTTAACTACGGTTCTGTATTTCTTGATGTATTTAAAAGCATAAAAGTAAAAGACGTAATTGCTCCGCCTAGAAGAAGCAGAGATATCAGAGGTACAACAGCTTATATCAATCCTTACTTCCAGTTCTTCGGAGGCGACCCTGTAGGTATTCCCCTAAAAGGTTCTTTAGGATTCTCATTCGGAACAGGTACACCATATTCATTCCCGTTGGAAACAGATTTAGTTGGTGCTGATTTTCATATCTTAGGTGCTTACGTAGGTATTAACACAAGAATTAAAGAATTAACAACAAGACAAAAAGCAGGTGAAAGCTCTTCATTAAGCGGAAACAGCTTCAATAATATTTATGCTCCTAACGTTATGTTGAACGTTGGTTATCATATTCCTTTCGGTAATTTCTTCGAAATCGGATATCATACAACAATCGATACAGGAACACCTGACCTTCCTAAAAATTATATTAACGAAGTTACAGGTGAAGTAATGAAAAACAACGTGCTTTTAGGAAGCTACTTTGACTTTATGTTCTCATATCCTTTCAGAACTTTCGGTTCCACAAGAGCTAAAGTTTATGCAGGAAAATACTTAGGTGAAACACACATCGGATTCACCGGCAGAGAAATGAGATTAGCAGGTTCAGTATTTGATACAAGAATTGATGCAACACTTGCAGGAGTCAGAAACTTCCAGATTGCGATGGATATAATGATATCGCAGATTGGTGAAGGATTTGCATTAAGTTCGTTTGCAATCGGACCATCGATACGGCTTTCTAAGCTGACAGATGACAGCTTCGGAGTATTGACAGTTGCCGCAAACATAAGATTTAAACTCGGTGACTTCTTTGACGAAGTAAATAAATAATTTATATTGTACTCTCTAAAAAAAAGCCGGTCTGACCGGCTTTTTTTGTTATATAAATGTTGCATACCTTATTCCGGGTTTATAAGTTAAGTAAGCTAAAATACGAAAAATTATCGTGTTTTTACATAAACTGACTTGACATCTCATTTATATTAAGGTATTTTGAAAAAAATTTTAATTTAAAATCGGAGGATTTTTTAAATATGCTCAAAATTAAAAGTTTGATTTTTACTCTTTTAGCTTTTTTGATTTTGACTACCTCAGCATTGCTTGCCGGATGCAGTTCATGTCCGACAGATGAGCAATTAGCTCAGTTAGAAAGTTTAAAAGCAGAAGTATCATCACTGATGGATGGAAATTCCAAAATGGATGCACAAATCAGCTCCTTACAGGGTGATATAAGTTCAATCGACAATTCAATGTCAAAGCTGCAATCTGATATGGATGCTGCTCGCAAAAGATGTCCTTAATAATTTTAAAACTTATTAATTAAAAAGTTATAGGAGTTTAAATTTAATATGAAATCAAACAAACTTTTTTTAGCAATTTTGTTGTTATCTATAATTGCTTTGCTACATACTCCTCTTCCGGTGCGTGCACAGGATGATGAGGATTGCTGCGATGATCTGGACGACGAATGCGCCACTTATATGAGTGAGTGGGCGAAGTATTCCAAAATGAAAGATTCATTAACAGCAGCAATGAATTCCAAACAAGCCATGCTTAATGACTTAACCTCTCAAAAATCATCAAAGCAATCTGCTTATGATAAATTGAAAGGTGAATTCGATAGCTGGGCCGGCGGAGACTTAGACGGATTCAGAAAAAGATTCGCCGATGTTGAAAGCCAGATAAATTCAAGATCAGGAAATTGTGAAGACGCAAAGAAAAAACTGGATGCAATAACTTCTTCCAAAGCAAGATGTCTCAATGAATTCTGGGACAGATATAATGCAATGGTCAAGAAATATGCAGACTGGTGCTTAGGCGGACCTGTTGCAAAGAAATGTGACCAGGAATATAAAGTAGTTAAAGGCGATTGCTTATGGAAAATTGCAGGCAAGAGCAGCATTTATGGAAATCCGAGATTGTGGCCTAAGATTTGGGACGCAAATAAAAACGGTATAATTTCAGGAACACCTTCTACAATTCCAAACCCGAACAGAATTTATCCGGGTCAGGTATTGTGCATTCCTCCAATGACAGATGCTGAAAAGCAAATGATGCTGAACAAGTCAAAGGGAATGATGAAGACAAGAAAGAAAAAATACAAAGGTGACTGGAATTTTGACCACAAGAAAAAAGATACGAAGAAGGATGAAACAGATGTAAAGAAAGAGACACCTAAAGATTCAAAAGATACAAAAAAAGATGCGCCTAAGGATACAAAAAAAGACGCACCAAAAGATACTAAGAAAGACGTAAAAAAAGATGCTCCTAAAGATGTAAAAAAGGATGCCCCTAAAGACGTAAAGAAAGACGATAAAAAGAAGTAATATCGTTTAATATAGATAATAAAAAGAAGCCCGTCAGAGAAATCCGGCGGGCTTTTTTGTTTTATGTTGCTTTTTTTATACAACAGGTATTTGTCTGCAAAATAGACAAATTTTAAAGCTTTTATGTGTCTACTTTTTGAGAATTATGACTTGACAGTAGCAAACAGGCATTGTATATTTGTAAGCGAATTAACTTATTTTTTAACAGCCAAAATCCAATTACAGGAGGAATTTTAAAAATGGCAAAAACAAAAAATCTTTTGTTTGTCCTATTGGCAGCTTTAATGATGACTGGTTCAGTTATTATTACAGGTTGTAGCTCAGGACCAAGCGAAGAGCAAATGCAACAGCTCAACGATTTAAAAGCTGAAGTAGAATCATTGAATTCACAAGTAAGCTCAAAGAATGATGAAAAATCATCCTTACAAAGACAAATTGCAGACAAAGACTCAAAAATTAAAGGTTACATGAATGACATGGACGCCGTTAAAAAGAGATGTCCGTAATTCAACACAGTTTAAAAATTATTTTTACACAAAATTTTAAAAATTTTATTAAAGGAGACATTCAAAAATGAAATTACATAAATTATTAGTATTTATGTTAGTTTTCTCCTTAGCTGTAATGACATCACACAAAGTCTTTGCTCAGGATGAACCAACTGAGATGACCATGGAAGACTGGCAAAAAATGATGGACGAATACACAGCTAAGAAAGATCAGTTAACGATCCAACTTAACAACTTAAACACAGAAATAGACGGTTTAAAGAAATCAAATGCAGATAAAGATGCAGCTTTAACAAAAGCTGAATCAGATTTATATGCTGCAGTTGGTTCTACAAAATCAGGTGTTGCTGATTACAGAAAAGATTTTGAAGCAACAGAAAAAATGATCAACAGCAAATCAGGTAACGTTGCTGATGCTCGTAAAAAATTCGATGCTTTAAAAGCTTCAAAAGTACGTTGCTTACCAGAATTCTGGGATAGATTCAACGCAATGGAAAAGAAACTTCTTGATTGGGAAAAACCAGTTGAGCCACCAAAATCAAACAAATACACAGTTGTAAAAGGTGATTGTTTATGGAAAATTGCCGGTAAAAAAGAAATCTATGGTAACCCAAGAATGTGGCCTGTATTATGGGATGCTAACAAAACAGTTACTTTAGATCCTAAAGCTCCTAAAAATACAAAGACAAAAATCACCAACCCAAATCTTATTTATCCTGGACAACAGTTAGTAGTTCCTACATTAACTGACAAGATGAAAAAAGATGCAATGATGATGAAGAACAAATGGATGAAGAAGAGAACAAAAAAATCTGACACAACCACAGATACAAAGAAAGATGAAAAGAAAGATATGAAGAAAGATGAAAAGAAAGATATGAAGAAAGACACAAAGAAAGATGAAAAGAAAGATATGAAGAAAGATGAAAAGAAAGACGTTAAAAAAGATGCACCTAAAGATGTAAAAAAAGATGCACCTAAAGACGTTAAAAAAGATGAAAAGAAAAAATAATTGATTAAATCAATTATTTGAATCATATTTTTTTAAACCCTTATGCTGGAATTTAGCATAAGGGTTTTTTGTTTTAATTTAAAACATATTATTAAATTTGGATATTATAGAAAAAAAAATTGATTTATCCGGAATTGACCTGCTCAATTTTTGCGGAGTGAATGATAAAAATATCGAACTGATAAAAGAAGCGTTCGATTCTACCATAGTTGTAAGAGGCGATTCCATATTTCTAAAAGGCGAGAAAAACGAAATTGAAAATATAGAGAGAGCTGTTGAAGAATTAAAATTTCTTCAGAAGAGACAGGGACATATTACACCTCACGATGTTGAGCTGGTTCTTGATTTGCTGGATAACACCAAAGAGTTTGAAGTCAGAAACAAAGTTAAGCCGGGTACTAATGAGCTTCAGGAAATTATTTTATTTAAGAAAAATGATTTCATAAAGCCCAGAACGGCTACTCAGCTTGAATATGTTAAGAAAATAAAAGAGAACGATATAGTATTTGCTATAGGTCCTGCTGGAACAGGGAAGACATATCTTTCTGTTGCCTTTGCAGTTGCCGCATTGAAAAGCAAAGAGATTAATAAAATTGTTCTTGCAAGGCCGGCAGTTGAAGCTGGTGAAAGTTTAGGATTTCTTCCGGGAGATTTATCAGAGAAAATAGATCCATATCTTCGGCCATTATATGATGCCCTTGACGATATGCTGCCTACCGATAAATTAAAAAGCTACATGGAAAAGGGAACAATAGAAGTTGTGCCATTAGCCTATATGAGAGGGAGAACCTTAAATAATGCCTTCATCATCCTTGATGAGGCTCAGAACGCCACTACAACACAGATGAAGATGTTCCTGACACGTATTGGTGCTAATTCAAAGGCTATTGTAAACGGAGACGTTACGCAGATTGACTTGCCAAGAAAAGATATGTCGGGATTAATACAGATTAATGAAATCCTTCAGGGAATAGATGGTATTGGATTTGTTTACTTTAATAAAACAGATGTTGTAAGACACAAGCTGGTGATGGATATTATTGATGCATATGAGAAAATGAATGATAAGAAATAATGTCATTTTACTTATAACTTATTAAATGCAAAGAGCGCAAAGTCATACGCTAAGTTCGCTAAGATAAAATAATAATTATTATCTTTGCGTGTTTTGCGAAAATCTTTGCGATCTCTGCGTTTATAAGAACTCTGATGTTAGCTATTCTTGACTAATCTTATCGAAAACGAGCCGTCAATATAATTTCTGAACGGATACGTTTCTATATAACCTTCCTTCGTTACAATTTTTTTATTCTTTACAAATCTTTCGGCTGAATCAATTTTAAAGTCAGGATTTTTTTCGAGAAAATCTTTTACAACATCAAAATTTTCTTCCGGTTCAGTTGTACATGTAGAGTAAACCAATACTCCGCCCGGCTTTAAATACTTTGCTGATTCATTTATCAGTTCCATCTGAAGCTTCTGAAGCTTTTGAATATCTTCAAGCTCTCTCTTCATTTTTATATCAGGCTTCTTTGTAATTACACCAAGTCCTGAACAAGGAGCATCAAGTAAAATCTTATCGGCTTTGCCAAGCAACTCTGTTTTTAATAATTCTGTTTCAGGACTTAAGATGCTGTCATAAACAACTTCAGTATTTGTTACATTAGTTCTTTTGATATTCACTTCAAGCGCTTTTGCCCTCGATGAGTATTTTTCAATCGCAATTATTCTGCCTTCGTTGTTCATCAGCTCTGCCATATGCATGGTTTTACCTCCGGGTGCTGCGCATAAGTCCATTACTATATCACCCGGCTTCGGATCAAGCAAGGTAGAGACAAGTCCTGCGCTTTCATCCTGAACAGAAAAATATCCGTTCTTAAAATACTCATCAGTATAAATTCTTCCCATGGATTTTATTGTCAGGAAGTAATCAAGGTTTGCACCGCGGCGAGTTGCAATGCCTTTATTGTTAAGATATGTTTCAACTTCGTCAATATTAGATTTTAATTTATTGATGCGAAGCCCAAGGATAGGTCGTTTGTTATTAAACTCGCAGAATTTTTCCGCATCATCAAATCCAAGTCTTTGAATCCATCTTTTTACCATCCAGTTAGGATGTGACTGAACCATTCCAAGGTAATTCACTTCATCAACATCTCTTGTCGGCCAGACTAAATTTTCTAGTGTTCTTATAATCGTTCTCAGCAATCCGTTTACTACTCCGGCATGCTTGTCTCCGTGAAGTCTTTTTACAAACTCAACAGCTTCGTTTACTGCAGCAGAGTAAGGAATTTTATTGAGGAACATTATCTGATACAGCGCAACTCTCATTGCATTTCGGACTTCAGGCTGACATTTTTCATAGCTTCCTCTGTAGAATCCATTAAGGAACCAGTCAAGCCTTCTCATCCATCTTATAACTCCGTGAGTAAGTTCGTTCAGTAAAGCTTTATCGAAATCGTTAAGGGTATCGTGTTTTAATTCTGTATCAATAAGTTTATCAAGATATGAATCAGTTCTTTCACAACGTGTAACAATTTTTACAGCAAGTGAACGGGCATCAGCGTATAAAGGTTTTTTATGCTTCTCTTTAAATTGCTCGTTGAAATCGTAAGGAAGAACTTCAAAGCCGTGCGCAGCTTCCTGATGTGTTTCTTCGGGATTTGAGTTTTCAGAATTGTTTGCTTTCGGCTCGGCAGGTGCCTTTCCGTGATTGTTTTGCTTCGGTTCGGCAGAAGCCTTACCGTTCGGATGTTTTTCTTTGTTCATATTTTAGGTGCTATCGGTAACTTTTAAAAATATAAATTAACTAAACCCTTATTGAAAAAATATCCAAATGCCAATATATGCATCCTCAAAACTATATTCAGAGTTGATAAGATAGTCATTTAACTTCCATATATTTTTACAGACATCATAAATAAGCCATAATTACGACTTTTAATTAGGCATAGTAATTGCACTATGATTTTGAAGGTTATTTTGTTTTAATTATTATTTTATTAACTTTAAATAACAAATATTCTGCTCATGAAACCTCTAAAACTTACCCCGGTTTTAATTCTTTTTTTATCTCTACTACTTACAAATCTTTCCTATCCCCAGACGGGATGGGTATCAATAAATGATTACCGGTCATATTATTATTTGGATGGTCAATTCGTCAATAATAATACTATATATTTATGCGGCGGATTTAATGGTATAGCTAAAAGTACCGATAAAGGTGTCAGCTGGGTTTGGAAATCTAATATTGTTGATACATACAACGGTTTCTCAGATTTACAGTTTTTCAATGAACAAAACGGTGTTATGTGCGGTGAATATATTGGAGTTTATAAAACTTCTAATGCGGGCGATACATGGCAAAAAATCTATTCGACCGGCGATCAAAGTTATGTAGGTTCAGTTTCTTTTATAAATGCAAACACCGGTTTTTTGCTAACGAAAGGTCAGACAAAACTTTTAAAAACAACTGACGCAGGAGAGAGCTGGAACGAAATTTATTCCTTTTCCTCTATGACTAATAAAATCTTTTTTATTAATGCTGAAACAGGATTTAGAAATGATTACATGGGAAATAACCAGTCCAGCCAGATTCTGAAGACGACTGACGGCGGAGCTTCATGGACTTATTCATACTCCGTTCCTTTTGATATAAAACAATTTGAAAAATTGAACGATGGAAGTATTCTTGCAATGACATATTCTGCCGGATTAATAAAATCAACAGATTTTGGCAGCACATGGGTTACACTTTTAGATGCAAATGCTTCTGCCGGAAATCTTTCGGTAATAAATCAAAATAATTTTATAGTTACTCATTACGGAAATAAAGCAAAATATACAACTGATGGCGGTTTGACTTGGTCTGAAAAAGACCTTCCTGCAAATGGTAATATTTTTACCAATACATCAGGAGATATTATTTTTTCAGCCGGCGATTTTCAAAGAGGGCTTTACAAAATAAACAATAACTGGAATCAAATAGAGGATGTATTCAAAAACTCTATAAGACAAAATCTTACCGATATAAAAATATTTGATTATAATAACTTTTATATTTTTGCAGACAGTAATTATGTAATAAAAAGCACTAATGGAGGAGTAAGTTTATCAAAAGAAAACTGGGGAGCTTCTACAGCAGCCGTCTATTTTAAAGATATGAATAACGGTTATGCAGCTATTGGAAAAAAAATATGCAGAACACAAAATGCAGGAGCTTCCTGGGATACAATCAGTAATTTATCTCCTTACTATCAGGGACAATATTTTGAAATTTCAAATATGCATTTTCTTACTGATAATTTTGCATATTTAACTATAGCTAATTCCGGAATGCAGTGGAGCAGCAGACAAATTTTGTTCACAACAGATGGAGGATATAACTGGCATTCTTCGGGAGTTTCATCCTATAGTTCAGGCTCGGGCACATATTATAGTTCTCAAAGCATTGTCGATTTTAAAATGACATCACAAAGTACAGGTTATTATATTTTGGCCGCATCAACCAGCTCACAATTCGGACAAACTACTTATAGTTATGAATTAAGAAAAACATCAAACGGCGGAAATAACTGGATAAGCTTGAACACAAATATAAATACACAAAAGATATACCATATAGATTTTATTAACGATAATACCGGATATGCATCCATAGACTCTAACAGGTTTATGAAAACAATAGACGGCGGTGCAACATGGATACTAAAAAATTATCTGAGCAGTTCTCCGGAACAAATTTACATGATTGATGAGATGAATATATATAATGTATCAGTCGAGAAATTTTATAGAACGAGAAACGGAGGAATTACCTGGGAGGTTCAAAATCCGGGAATTAATATGACATCCGGCTATAATAAAATTTCTTTCTTGAATTCCGATATTGGATATATTATTGGAAGAGACGGCACAATTTTAAAAACCACAACCGGCGGAACAGTCTTAATAGGTAATAATAATTCATTAACAGCCGATAAATATTTTCTCTCTCAAAATTACCCTAACCCGTTCAATCCTGAAACAAAAATTCAGTTCTCAATTCCTAAAAACGGACTTGTAAAAATTGTAGTATATGATATGCTTGGCAGAGAAGTAAAAGAATTAGTAAATGAATTTAAGCAGCAGGGAAGTTATAATGTTTCATTCAACGGAGCATCGCTTTCAAGCGGAATATATTTCTATAAATTAATTACTGATGATTTTGTTGAAACAAAGAAAATGATTTTAGTAAAATAATTTTTAAATCATATTCTCCCTTATAATGAATAAGGGGGAATATGATTATTTTTTCATAATTCATAATTCATAATTCATAATTCATAATTTATAACTCATCCCTATCCTTCCCAGTTGTAAAGCCAGTTAACCCTTTTAGTATCCACGTCAGGTCTGTACTTCTCAACCAATTTTACAGTTTCTTTAACCAGTTTATTAACTTCTTTAACTGCTTTTTCCTGCGGGATTTTAAAAATACTATTAACGCAATATTTTAAATTTTTCGGCTTATGCTTTAAATTTTTAATTGTATAATTCATCCCTTTCAATTTTCCGGGATGATATTCATTGTTAAGTCCGCACAAAACTTTCACAGAATTTTCAAGCGATTTTAGAATTGTCTCTGTTACAAAAACAGATTCATTCCTTTCAAGTCCCATTTTTTCCAACACCCATTTAGAATGAAATCTTAAATTTTCTTTTATCATCAGGTCTTCAAGTTTCTCCGGATAGTTTGAATACCATTTCTTCCATTTGTTTATAAACTGTTTTCCATAAAGCGGAATTGCAAATAAAGTCCCTGATGCAATTATCTGATGGTTGTAATCAAGTGTAGGATTTTTTAAAAAAGCCTTTATCATTTTTTCATGGTTTGTTATTGTACCGTGTCCGGTATCAACTTTTACACCATCGATAATATGGTAAACTGCGAAACCGTTTTTGTGGTCACCGTGATAAAATCCGCCGCCGGAATCAATCGCGCTCTTTTTTATTTCTTCAAAATGTTTTTTTGAAATAGGTTTTTTATAAAAGATGCTCATGTCAACATCGGAATTCATATCGGAAATTCCTTTTGCAGAAGAGCCTGTTACCATTGAAGCTGCAAAATCAGGATTTGATTTATAACTATCAGAAACTTTTTTTGCGAGGGAGATAAGGTACTTTGAACGTTTATTCATAAATATTAAAACGAAGGGAAAAGAAAATTGTTACGGATTATTCTTTAGTGTAATAATCTTTCAAAATTTTTTTAAGACTGGTCTTCGCTCGGAAGATCAATGATTCAACTGATGAGACAGAAAGCTTCATTACTTCGGAAATTTCTTTGTAGCTTAAGTTTTCTATCTGGCTTAGTGTAAATGCGATTCTCTGGTTCTCTGAAAGTTTGTTCAATGCCTTAAACAAAATTTTTGCTCTTTCTTCATTTTCAATTATTACTCCCGGATGATTAAAGTCACTTATCTCCATTTCCTCATCTTCATTGGAAAAAATTGATGTGACAAATGCAAAACGCTTTTTAGCTTTGCGTTTACGGAGTAAGTCAAGAGCTTTAGTTGTTGCTATTCTATAAATCCAGGTGTATAACTGTGAGTCGCCTTTGAACTTTGAAATGGAATTATAAATTTCCACAAATACTTCCTGAGTCAGATCTTCAGCATCTTCCTTACTTTGTATTATTGAAAGGATGGTGTTATGGACACGGTCTCCGTAAGTATCTATAAGAAATCTGAAAGCAGATTCATTTTTATCAAGAAGACCTTTTATTAGCTCGGACTCTGTCAAATCGGGGATTAAATTTCCTAGAGGTTTATAATTACATAAAATACAAAATAATTTTATGATTTTAAAAGGTAATGAAATGCTTTGATAAGTTAACGTATTCATTAAATAGTATGACAAATTTTCCGACATCTTTGTCGTATTTTGTACAGTAAAGCCGTGAGGAGAAAATAGTTAATCTATTTTTAGTGTAAAATTGAACTGTAATTGTGGAATTATAAAATTTACAGCGGTATAAAAATTGGAATAGAGAAGGTATGAACAAACCCTTACAAATTCCTTTTTACCTGAAAATATCTCAGATTATTCTGGGAATAATCGCTTTTATATTTGTATTGTACATAGGTCAGGCAATAATTCTGCCTCTTATTTATTCTCTTATACTTGCAATCCTGATGAACCCGGCAGTGAATTATCTTTTAAGTAAAAAAGTAAATAAGATAGTTGCTATTTCAATTGTACTTCTTGTAACAACACTGTTACTGCTTGCATTGATTTATTTTATTTCTGCTCAGATAGTAAGCTTCGGAGAAGTACTGCCACAGCTGAAATCAAAATTCAATATGCTGGTTGGTCAATCAACTGATTTTATTTCAAGGACTTTCCATGTTGATCACAAAACAATTAATGGATGGATTGATAAAGGTAAAACAGAACTAGGCTCGAGTTCATCAGTACTGATAGGTCAGACACTCAGCACTTTTACAGATGTCGTACTTGTTATCACATTATTGCCTGTTTATATTTTTATGTTCTTGTATTATAAACCTCTCCTGCTTGAATTCATTTCAAAGCTTTCTCCCCCCGAAAACAGGGAATCCGTTGGTGAGGTTTTGGTGGAAACCAGATTGTTAGTTCAAAGTTATCTTAGCGGACTTTTGCTTGAAGCAGTTATTGTTTCTGCGTTAAATGCTCTGGGACTTTTTGTGCTTGGAGTAGATTATGCTCTGCTAATCGGAATTATCGGTGGAATATTAAATATTATTCCTTATCTGGGGGGTATTATTGCGACAGCTATTCCTATGCTTCTTGCACTGGCTACAAAGTCACCAACAACTGCATTACTTGTACTTGGTGTTTATCTGCTTGTTCAGTTTATAGATAATAATTATCTGATGCCGGTAATTGTGGCATCACGCGTAAAAATTAATGCACTTTTTTCAGTAATAGTTGTTTTAATAGGAGGAGCCCTATGGGGAATTGCAGGTATGTTCCTTGCTATTCCGCTTACAGCTCTGGTAAAAGTAATTTTTGACAGAGTAGATTCGCTTGAGCCGTTTGGATTTTTATTGGGAGATTCGATGCCGAAAAATCAGAACAGTTTTTTAAGACTGCTTAAGAAAAAATCAAAAGATAAAAAAGTTGAAACTAAAGCAAAAACTGCTTAGTAATTTATTAACATTTAAATTATAATATTATGAAGGACGAAAAGAAAAAAACAGTAACCACTGATGAAGATGCTTTACCGGGATACCCTGCATATCCAAAAGATGAAGATATATACAAACAGTTTAAAGAAGAGGAAGAACTTGATCCGGATGATTTAACTTCAGGTAAAGAACCGAACCTTAAACCCAATGAAAGAAATGCAAAGGACTTCAACGAAGATGTTTCCGGAAGTGATTTAGACGTACCGGGCTCAGAACTGGATGACGACCTTGAAAACGTAGGCGATGAAGATGAAGAAAATAATTATTATAGTCTTGGGGGCGATAATCATAACGACCTTGAAGAAGATAAGGGAGACTAAAAATTTTTATTATATATTAAATAAAGTTAATTATTATGGACGAGAAAAAAAGAAATCCTCCTATGGAAGATATATTAAAATCAGATAGAACTTTTGAAGACGAAAATGCACCTGACACCATGCAGGATAACATGAAATCAGACCGCTTCATTGAGAAAGAAAAAGCCGATGATACAATGGAAGAAAACATGACGAGTGACAGACACCTTGAAGAAAGCGATAACTATCCTACAACAATGGAAGACGTTATGAAAAGCGACAGATATATCGATGAGAACGAATTGACTAAGGATAATGCAATGAATGAAGTAAAAAATGATGCAAATGATAAGAGTGACCAGGCAACTTTAGATAACGAGGAAAATGCCTGAGGGTCCTTCAATAGTTTTACTGAAGGAAGCGGTTAAACCTTTTGAAGGCAAAAAAATTATTTCTGTTTACGGAGATACAAAAATAGATAAGGAAAGGCTTTTGAATAAAAAGGTTTTGGAGTTTAAAACCTGGGGAAAGCATTTCCTTATTTGTTTTAAGGGCTTTACTGTAAGAATTCATTTGCTGATGTTCGGCTCGTATACCATCAATGAAAGAAAGCTCAGTAAAATTGAACAAGGTAAAGAAAGGCCCGTACGGTTAGGATTAGAATTTTCCAAGGGGGAAATTAATTTTTACTCTTGCGCAGTTAAGATGCTGGAAGGAGATGTAGACGATATTTATGACTGGAGCGGAGATGTAATGAACGATGATTGGGATGCCAAACAAGCAAAGAAAAAGCTGAAGGAAATACCCGATACTTTAATAACCGATGGATTACTTGACCAGAATATTTTTGCCGGAGTTGGAAATATAATAAAGAACGAAGTTTTATATAGGGTGAAGGTGCATCCGCAAAGTAAAATAGGTGAGATCCCCGCAAGGAAAATTTCTGAGATAATTAAAGAAGCGAGAAATTATAGCTTTCAGTTTCTTGAATGGAAAAGAAAGTATGAGCTTAAAAAGCACTGGCTTGTACATACAAAAAAGACCTGCCTTAGATGTAATCTTCCTATCATAAAAAAATATCTCGGCAAAACTAAACGAAGAACTTTCTACTGTGATAACTGCCAGGTGTTATATAAATAAATTATGAGTAAAGAATGGAGAATCGGCTGCTCGGGATTTTACAACAGGAATTGGAAAGGGGTTTTTTATCCTGAAGATTTCCCGCAAAGCAAATTTTTCAATTATTATTCGGAAAAATTTAATTCACTGGAGTTGAATGTAACTTTCTATCGCTTCCCGAAAACAGAAACGCTGAAGAAGTGGCATGATAAAAGTCCCGGCGGTTTTGACTTCGCCGTAAAAGCTCCCAAGCTTATTACTCACATGAAAAAGCTAAATGATTGCGATAGATTACTGGATGATTTTTATTCAGCTTGTGAAGATGGACTAAAAGAGAAATTAGGATGCACGCTGTTTCAGTTTCCGCCGAGTTATAAATATACTGAGGAAAGACTTGAACAGGTGATAAAAAGTCTCAGATCCGAATTTAAAAATGTAATTGAATTCAGAGATGCAGGGTGGTGGAATAAAAAAGTTTACGATACTCTTGCTGAAAATAAAATTATCTTCTGCACTGTTAACCATCCGAAGCTTCCTGAAGATATTGTTATAAACTCAGATACAGCGTACATAAGGCTGCACGGAAATCCGGATATATTTTATTCAAAGTACTCTTATGAAGAGCTTCAGAAACTCTACGCAGCTGTTAACAAAAAACGGAAAGTAAAAACTATTTATATTTTCTTCAACAATACTGCAAGTACTGCCGGAGTTCTAAATGCTTTGGAAATGAAAACTTTAACCGCTTAATTTATTTTTTCTTTTTTGTACTGAAGCCAAAAAAATTATAAACGAAACACTTTGATGCCATGCCTGAAAAAAGAAAAAGTATTCCGATAAGAGCCCACCAGCTATGAAAAACCAGCCAGCCTGTAAGAATGACAATTAATCCTAAACTAATTCTTAAAATTTTATCTATACCGCCTACGTTTGCTTCCATAAAATAAATTTTTAGTTTACTAAAATATTTTCATTTACTGAAGATGTTACTTCCAATGTTGGAGGATTTGCCAGGTGCTTTTTAACTGTACAAAGATTTGCTGATGCAATCACTGCGCTTCTGTATTTTTCAGGGAATTCCGGCGGAAGCTGAATATCTACATTAATTTTGCTTATCAGATGGGTATCAACGTTGAAATCCATCGTCTGTACTATTTTTATATTATCAGCAGGAATATTTCTCTGGTCGCAGAATGATTTTACATAAAATCCTGCACATGTGCCGATGGAAGATAAAAATAAATCGAATGGTGAAGGAGCCGTCCCGTCCCCGCCTGATTTCTCCGGCTGGTCAGTTTTTATTATATAGCCGTTAAAGCTTGCGTTAACTTTTTTGTTGCCTTCATAAAATATTTCCATTTTCATTTTGTGATGTCCTTTCTTTGCTTGTTTTAAACATACTGAATAATAGCCCGCCCATTACTGCCCCGTATATTGTACTGTTTACAGGGTTGGAAGTTATTGCGCAAGTGCCCGATGCGCATCCTATATAAAAGTAATACAGGTATCCGCCTATTGCTCCGGCAGCAATACCTGTAATAGTTAAAAAATATTTCTTTACAAAATTCATTTTTGTTTTGCTAAATTTTTTTGCAGCAGTTTTCAACGCAGTCAATTATTTTCATAAAATCATTTTGCTTTAAATAGTAGTAGCTGAACTTTCCGCTTTTCTCAAAATCAATTATTCCTTTATCTCTCATTAATGTTAAATGCTGTGATAAAATCGGCTGCTCTATGTTCAGTTTGTTTTGAATATCCGTATTACTAAGCTTAGAGTTATTTCTGATAAGGTCAATTATGGAAAGCCTTACCGGATGCGCCATCGTCTTCAGCATTTCAGATGCGCGGGTAAGTTTTTCGGATGAAGTTCTCTCTATCAATGTTTTCATATAAACAAATATAGATATTACTATGTATTATAAAAAGGCATTATTATTTCCCCGGTGCAGATAAACCCCCTTTATATTTAAGTTAAAATTATGGAAATTAATCATTTAACCCCAAAAAACATCCCGTGAAATTTTCCGAATTTCCTTTTTATATACCCGATATAAACATAGTCAGACAAAACTTCAGGACACTCTTTAGAAGATTTTCTGAAAGCAATTCTTTTGAAGAGCAGCATAAATATTTTCTGGAAATCAACGAAGGTTTTAAAGATTACAGCACGCTCTGGGGAATTGCACGGATAAGATATAGCCTGGATATGAACAGTGAGGAAAATAAAAAAAATAATCTTCATTTTGATAATTCAGAACCGCAGTATTCAGCAATTGAAAAAGAGTTTGACGGTCTTTTTTTACAATCACAATTTCGTTCTGAATATGATAAAATATACGGAAGCAACTTATCCCGGACTATGGAGAATGATTTCAAACTTTACACCGATGATGTTGCTGAAGATATAAAAGAAGAAAGTAGGATTGAAATAGCTTACTCGGAATTAAGAGGTAAGGCAATGGTGAAATTTGACGGGAAAGAAATAACATTCAGTGAGCTTGATGAATATTTAAGTTCTACGGATAGAGAAGTTAGGAAAAAAGCCAATGAAGTTTACTGGAAATTTTTTGAAGAAAATAATGATTCATTTTGTAAACTGCTTGATGATATTGTAAAAGTAAGGACAAGATTAGCAAAAAAATTAGGTTTTAAAAATTTTGTTGAGCTGGCTTATGCCAGGCTGGATAAGGAGTACTCTCCCCAGGATGCTTTAAAGTTTACTTCATATCTTCATAAACACGTTGTACCTTTATCTTTCAAATTATTGCAAAGGCAGTCTGCAAGAATCGGTATAGATAAGTTAAAGTATTATGATACTGCTTTAAGATTTAAATCAGGTAATGCTAAGCCGGCAGGAAATCCGGAATGGATAACGGAGCAGGCAAAAAAGATGTATCATGAATTATCACCGGAGACAGGCGAGTTTATAAATTTTATGATTAATAATGAGCTGCTTAACATCTATCCTCAAAAAGGAAAAGAGGAAGGAGGGTTTTGCGCCTATCTGCAAAAACATAAATCTCCTTTTATTTTTGCAAATATGAACGGCACTGACGGAGATGTAGATGTGCTTACACATGAAGCAGGTCATGCATTGCAAAAATATCTCTGCAGAAATTATGCAATTCCTGAACTCATAAACATTACTCCGGAAGTCGGCGAAATTCACTCTATGGCAATGGAGTTCTTAACATATGATTACATGCATATTTTTTTCGGCGAAGATGTCAATAAATATTTTTACAGCCACCAGGAAAGTTTTGTCAGAGGGTGTCTTACAACTGCGCTTGTAAACGAATTTCAGAATGAAATATATGAAAAACCTGAACTGACAATTGATGAGAGAAATATTCTTTGGAGAAATCTTCAGAAAAAATATAATCCTGTTATTGATTACGACGGAAATGAATATCTTGAGAGCGGCCACACCTGGCAAAACCGAAGCCTGATTTTCGAAATTCCTTTCTATGATATTGATTATGCTCTTGCTCAGTTCTGTGCATATCAGTTTTTTTTCAGGAGTAAATTAAACTTTAAAAAAACATTCAGGGAGTATCTTGATTTTTGTAAGCTGGGTGGAAGATATACATTTTCTGAGAGCCTGAAAATTACCGGATTGAAAAGTCCTTTTGAAGAAGAAACAATAATTGAGATGATCATGGAAGTAGAAAAGTTTATGGAAAGTATTGACGATAGTAAATTTTAATAAGATAATTTTAAACAAAAAATTTAATAAATGAAGTTTTCAGAAATACCATATAACAAGCCCGATATCAATGAGATCAAAATTGAGTTTGAAGAACTTTTAACTAAGTTTGCAGCATGTGATTCTTTTGAGGAGCAGGAAAAGTTATATTTTGAAATCAATAAAATAATTATGGATTTCTATAGTGATGAAAATGTTGCCGCCGTAAGATATAGCCTGGATGTAAATAATAAAGATTACGAAGAACTTAAAGAATATTTTGATAATATCCGGCCCGATTTTCAACAGCTGGTTATGCGCTTTGCTAAGCTTTTCACCTCTTCAAAATTTCTTAAAGAGTATTCAAAAAAATACGGCAATTTTATTATTGATAACGCTAAACGCGGGCTGCTTACTTTTTCCGATGCTATCGCAGAAGAATTCAGGCAGGAGGCTGCCCTTGAAACAGAGTATTATAAAATGAAGGCTGAAGGGACTTTAAATTATGCAGGTCAGGAAAGAACTGTCAATTCAATGAATAAATTTTTAATCTCTTCTGACAGAGCTGTACGAAAAGAAGCCAACGAAGCAGTTTTAAATTTTCAGGAAAGTAAAGTTGACCGCGTGAATAAAATATTCGATGATGTTATAAAAATAAGAACAAGTATGGCACGTGCGCTTGGATTCAAAAATTTTGTTGAACTTGCTTACCTGAGAATGGAAAAATCATTTTCTCAGGAAGATGTAAAAAAGTTCAGGGATAATATTCATAAATACTTTGTGCCGTTATCAATAAAATTAAAAGAGAGAAAAAGAATAAGACTTGGCCTTGATGAAGTTTTATATTACGATTCACCGCTGAAATTCAAATCCGGAAATCCTAAACCAAAAGGAAACCCTGACTGGATTGTGCAGCAGGGAGTAAAAATGTACTCTGAGCTGTCTCCGGAAACAAAAGAGTTTATAGAATTTATGACGGAATATGAGTTGTTTGATCTGGATTCAAGGAAAGGTAAAGGCGGCAGCGGCGGATATGCAACTTATTTTTATAAATACAAGTATCCGTTTATAAATGGGAATATGAACGGCAGTTCATTTGATGTTTATCTTTTTACACATGAAGCAGGTCATGCATTGCAAAGTTACCTTTGCAGGAATTTTTCTTTGATGGATGAAATAAATACATCTTCAGATTTATCAGAGATACATTCCATGAGTATGGAATTTTTAACTCATGATTATATGAATTTATTTTTTGAAGAGGATACAGAAAAATATATTTTTGGACATTTTGAGTCATCTGTGAATATGCTTCCTCATCTTGCGAAGGCAGATGAATTTCAGGAGATGATTTATTCTTATCCTGAATTGACATTTGAGCAGCGATGCAGCGAATGGAAAATGTTACAAAAAAAATATGGAACTGAATTTAAAGGAAGTGATAATAAATATCTGAACGAAGGAATGTCCTGGCTCAACAGAGAATTGTTTGTATCGCATCCTATGTATTCTATCGAGTATGCGCTGGCGCAGATGGTAGCTTACCAGTTTTTATTTTTGAAAAAAGAAAATCATGAAAGCGCAATGAGGAAGTATATTGATTTCTGTAAGCTTGGAGGGAAGTATAATTTTTCGCAATCGTTGAAAATTGCCGGATTAAAAAATCCGTTCGAAGAAGAGACAGTAAAAGAAATGGCTGAGAAGATGGAAGAATTGATAGATAGTATAGACGACTCGAAATTTTAAATTGGTGAAAAAAATTGCAGGATTGCGTTCAAATAATTATATAATAAAACAAGAAGATAAAATCAACTTTACATAATGTGGAAATAAGTATCAGAATTAACATAAATTTATTTCGCCGTAAAAAATATTCGCGAAACTTTTGCTATTCCGGCTCAAAATTCCACTTTTTCACCATTTCATAAACGGCTACACCATAGGCGACAGAAACGTTCAGACTCTGCTTCATTCCGAGCATAGGCAGCTCAAAAGAGAGGTCAGCCATATCTATAATCTCTTTGGATACGCCGGTAATCTCATTGCCGAGGACGAGGCATAGAGGAAAGTCATCTAGTTTTACATTCCAGAAATAATTTTTGGAATCGGTCAGTTCAAGCACGGCAATCTTAATGCCTTCAGCCTTAAGATTCTTTACGATTTCAACAGGGTCCTTATGATATTCCCATGGAACAGTAAGCGTAGCGCCAAGCGCAACCTTTTCGATTTCTTTTCTCGGAGGATAAGGAGTATATCCTGTAAGGTAAAGCTTCTCAATGAAGGCGCCGTCGGAAGTCCTGAATATAGCTCCTACATTAAAGATGCTTCGTATATTATCGCAAACTACATAGATTGGCGCGCGTTTGTACTCGTGAATATTGGAAAGTTCTTTACGCTCTTTTTTAATTTCTTCGTGGGAAAGTTTTCTCATTTAATAATAGTGTGTAAAATTTTTTAACAAATTCTGGGAAGCTGTTCCCCTGAAATCATATCAAGAATTCTTTTTGTACCTATGCGGCTAATTAAAGTAACCCCTTCATTATTTTTTTTCTCAACTCTTCCGATAATTTTTCCTTCCCCGTGCTTGTTTAAAATTTGTAAAGCTGCATCAGCATATTTCTCAGGTATAAAAGAAATAAATCTGCCTTCATTAGCTACGAACATAGGGTCAAAGCCCATTAGCTCGCAAGCCCCGTTTACATCCTCTCTGACAGGAACATCTTTCTCGTTTACAACAAATTCATACCCGCTTGAGTTGGAAAGTTCTACAAGTCCGCTTACAAGTCCTCCGCGAGTTAAATCACGCATACAATGAATTTCTATACCACTGCTAAGCAAATCTTGAACAACATGATTTAACGGAGCGCAATCACTTTCTATAACTGTTTCAAATTCTAAATTCTCCCTGGTTGCCATTATTGCAATTCCGTGCCTGCCTATATCGCCATTGATAAAAATTAAATCCCCTTCATGGATTGATGAAGGAGCAATCGTAAAATCGTGCTCGATAATCCCTATACCACTGGTGTTAATAAATATTCCGTCGCCTTTTCCTTTATCCACAACTTTTGTATCACCGGTTACAATATTTACTCCGGCTAAATCACAATTTATTTTTAATGAGTTAACAATTTGCCAAAGAGTTTCCATTGGTAAACCCTCTTCAATTATCATTCCAAGACTTATATACATAGGCTTAGCTCCCGACATAGATAAATCATTCACTGTTCCGTTTACTGCAAGACTTCCTATATCACCTCCGGGAAAAAACAACGGCTTTACTACATATGAATCAGTGGTAAAAGCAATTTTATTTTTATCAAGATTTAATAATACCGAATCGGTTCTCTGCTCTAAGAATGAATTTCCAAAAGCAGTTATAAACATCTTTTCTATCAGCTGTTGCATAAGTTTTCCGCCGCCGCCATGAGCCATCATAACATTAGGGTAGTTTGTTATTGGAATCGGGCACGACAATGAAAACTCTTGTTCGTTCATGTTAAACTTTCATTTTATTTCTATATTTATAATATGCAGCACATGCTCCTTCAGACGAAACCATCGTAGCTCCAAGCGGATGCTCAGGTGTGCAGATTTTTCCAAACACTTCACACTCGAATGGTTTTCTTATTCCCTGAAGAATCAACCCGCTGATACACTCTGAAGGTTCATCAACAATAATATCATTTAAATTAAATTTAATTTCTGCATCGTACTCAGAGTAATTATCATTTAATCCCAATCCGCTTTGAGAAATCTCCCCTATACCTCTCCACTTTCTGTTTCTTATTTTAAAAACTTCTTTAATAATATTTTGTGCATGGAGATTACCAGCTTTATCAACGACTCTTGAATACTGATTCTCAACTTCTGCTCTTCCTTCTTCAAGCTGCTTAATACATATATAAATTCCGTTGAGAATATCCACAGGTTCAAATCCGGTCACAACAATTGGAACATGATACTTTTCGGCTATCGGATAATATTCTTCATAACCCATTATTGTGCAGACATGTCCTGCAGCTAAAAATCCGTTCACCCTGTTATTTGGGGATGACAATATCGCTTCTATTGCAGGAGGAACGAGAACATGAGAAATTAAAATTGAAAAGTTTTTTATTCCCTGCTGCTTTGCCTGATATACAGCCATTGCATTTGCAGGTGCAGTGGTTTCAAAACCTACAGCGAAAAATATTACTTCCTTATCAGGATTTTCTTTAGCAATTTTTAAGGCATCAATAGGAGAGTATAAAATTCTTACACCACCTCCTTCTGCTTTTACCGATAGCAAATCTTTTTTAGAGCCTGGTACTCTGAGCATATCACCAAACGAACAAAATACAACATTCTTATTAGATGCAAGCTCTATTGCCTTATCAATTTGTTCTAAAGGAGTAACACAAACCGGGCAGCCGGGACCGTGAATCAGCGTAATTTCTTTTGGCAGTAATTCATCAATTCCGAACTTGACAATAGAATGTGTCTGGCCGCCGCAGACTTCCATTATATTCCATGGCTTAGTTGTGATTTTTTTTATCATCGCAGCATACTTCATAACTGCATCCGCTTCTCTATATTCATCCAGATATTTCACTCTTCACCTTCTTTTAATTCGTCAAGATCTTCCATTTCTTTCAGATAATCAAAAACTTTATTCGCTTCCGATTCATCCAATTTTTTTAGAGCAAAACCAACATGCACGATAACGTAATCATTGAGGTTTGCTTCAGGAGTATAAGATAGATTCACTTCTTTTACAATTCCGCCAAAGCTAACTCTTCCCGTTCTCATTATCGGATTTTCACTTTTATCTACACTTATTATTTTACCGGGTATCGCTAAACACATAATTTAATTTTTATTTTTATTCACAAAACTTAAATACTTCATCTGACCTAAACTTATTCCAGCATCATTCGTTGGTATTGCAGATTGCCAGAAAACTTTAAATCCTTCTTCTCTCAGTCTGTCAATTGTTCGTTCAATTAAATACTTGTTTTGAAAACATCCGCCGGATAATGCTATTTGATTTGTTCCTGAAATCTTACTTATTTCAATAATTACTTCTACTAATGCATTGTGAAACTTCGTTGAAATAATTTGATTTGAAATATTTTTTTTCATGTCATGAAAAATATCAAGCACAACATTTCTCCAGTCAACAATATAATTATTTTCTTTCGTTTTTATAATTTCAAACTTATAGCTTTCATCAGTTATTCTTTCATCTGAAATGTTTTCCAATTCCATTGCTGCCTGTCCTTCATAAGAAACGTTTTGCTTTAAATTAATAATTGACGAAATTCCATCAAAAAGTCTTCCCACACTTGAACATAACGGTGAATTAATTTTTTTTTCGATTAAATTTAATATTACTTCTGTATCAAAATCTTTATAATGATTCTTGACTAATTCTTTGTCATTAGTTGCCTTGTATAATAAACTTGCTCCGATTCTCCGGACTTCCTTTATTGCTTTTTCTCCTCCGGGTAATGGGAAGTAATCAAAATGTGCAAGCCTCTCAAATTTATCTCGGTTTACTTTTAGAAATTCTCCTCCCCATATGTTTCCATCAGTTCCATAGCCAGTGCCATCCCATGATATTCCTAAAACTTCGCCTTCAATTTTGTTTTCAGCAATGCATGAAAGAATGTGTGCATAATGATGCTGAACCTGAATGAGTTTTAATCCTGTGTTCTGCGCAAACTTTGTTGAAATATAATCGGGATGTAAATCTGAAATAATATATTCCGGATTTACGTCATACAAATCTTTAAAATCGGATATTATTTTTTTAAATGCATTAAATGCTTCTTTGGAATCTAAATCTCCTATATGCTGGCTTATAAAAACATTTTTTCCTTTTGAAATTGCTACAGTATTCTTTAACTGCCCTCCGACAGCTATTGCCGGCGGAATCTCGTCATTTAAAATTACCGGATAAGGAGCATAACCTCGCGCCCTTCTTATCATAAAAGGTTTGTTTTTTATAACCCTGACAACAGAATCATCAACCTGCCTTACTATTTTTCTGTTATGAATTAGAAAGTAATCAGCTATACCGTTTAGCTTTTCAAACGCCAGTTCATTTGAAATACAGATGGGTTCATCAGTAATATTTCCGCTGGTTGCAACAATAGGGATATTTAATTCCTTCATTAAGATGTGGTGCAGCGGAGTATATGGCAGCATAACTCCGTAATAGTTATTTCCATAAGAAACACCCTCTGCAATAAAACTGTTTTCTTTTTTCATTAAAAGAACAATAGGTGATTGCGCCGATAACAATAAATTTTCTTCCTCTTCCGATACCTCACAATATTCTTTAATCATTTCCATGCAAGGAAACATCATTGCAAATGGTTTTTCTTCCCTGTGTTTTCTCTCACGCAATCTTTTCACTGCTTCATTATTCTTTGCATCGACAATTAACTGGTAGCCGCCAAGTCCTTTTAAAGCAATAATTTTACCCTCTAAAATAAATTCAGCTGCTTTTTTTATTACGTCATTTCCTTCGATTAATTCTTCTTCAGCATTGTATAATTTTATCTGCGGTCCGCATTTGGGACATGCTATAGGCTCTGCATGAAATCTTCTGTCTAATGGATTTTCGTATTCCTTTCGGCAATCGTCACACATCTCAAACTCTTTCATTGTCGTATTTACTCTGTCGTAAGGGATTGATTCTATAATAGAAAATCTTGGTCCGCAGTTGGTGCAGTTTGTGAACGGATATAAATATCTTCTTTCTTTAGGATTAAATATTTCTTTTAAACAATCGGGACATGTAGCTAAGTCAGGTAATATTAATGCAGTCTTTATTGCAGAGTTGTTACTTTCCTTAATTTCAAAAGTTTTGAAATTATTTATTGCTGAACTTATATATTTGAAATTATTTATTGTTGAATTAGCCGGCTTATCATTTTTTAATCTGATAAGAAAATTTTCAACATCAGTATCATCACCTTCCGCTTCTATTTCTACTCCTGCAGAAGAATTTATAATCCATCCTTTAATATTTAATTCGTGAGCAAGCCGGTAAACAAACGGTCTGAAACCTACTCCCTGAACAGTGCCTTGTATATTTATCAGTAAGTTCTTCAAAACAATAAATGTATTTTACAGAAAATTAGAAATTCAGGCGAGAAAATTTAAGGCGATTTTGCTACCATTACCTCCCTTGCGGGAGGCTGATAGTGTCTATAGTCCTATGACTAATAACATTAAGGAGAAATGAATGAAACAAATCAATACATCAATTGCTTTTCATGACTATGTTTAGTTCTCACATTCTCAACTAACCAGTTACACCACTCTTTTATTCCTGCACCTGATGTGCAGCTTACTTCAAAAATTTTTAATCCGGGATTAACATTTAATGCATTATTTTTTAAAGTTTCAATGTTGCAATTTACATATGGTATCAAATCTGTTTTGTTGATTATCATCGCTTCGGAATTTCTGAACATCTTAGGATACTTCAACGGCTTATCGTCACCTTCTGTTGTGCTTACTAAAACTATTTTCATATTCTCTCCCAGATCAAATCCTGCGGGACAGACTAAATTACCTACGTTCTCGATGAAGAGCAGTTCAGTTTTTTCCAGATCAAGATTACTTAAAGCATCCTGCACTAACTTTGCCTCAAGATGGCATGCGCCGTTAGTTACAATTGAAACGACAGGAACATTGTAATTAGCAACCCGCTCTGCATCAAGGCTTGTCTGCACATCACCTTCTATAACTGAAATATCAACTTTGCTTCCCAGTGTTTCGAAAGTTTTTTCAAGCAGACTTGTTTTACCTGAACCCGGTGAACTTACTAAGTTAATCGTAAAAATTTCATTCTGCTTCAATAAGTTTCTGTTATGCTCAGCAAGTTCATCATTTTTAGCCAGAATTTTTCTTTCTACAGTTATTACGCTCATATAAAAATTTTAATTTTTTAAGATTATTTCTGAAATCAAAAGTTCATTGCCTGATACAACTTCAGTATCTTTGCTGCCGCATACAGGACATTTTACAATTCCAAGTTCATTATCGGATACGTTCCCGCATACTTTGCATTTTATCGTAAACGGAATACGTTTCATTTCATATTTTGCACTTTCAAGTTCAGTTCCTGTTGAGATTGCCTCCAGTGAAAACTGTAATGAATCCGGCACAACTCCCGATAACTCACCGACTTTCAGAACAACTCTTTCTATACTTCTTAAATCATTTTCTTCAACTGATTCCTTTATAATCTCAACAATATTTTTAGCGATTGAGAGTTCGTGCATAGAATTACTTTCCGTATTTTTCTTTTATCAGTGCTGCAGTTTTATTGACAGCTTTTTCTATCTTAGCGGATAGTTTAGTGTCAAAATTAAAATGCTGTCCTTCTATTCCGTATACGATTAAAAGCTTGGGAAGTTTATTAATCACTCTTGAAACATTTATTGCCTCAGCGAGTCCGAATGCATGGGAAGAATAATTAAAAAAGTCAGATTGAAGCTCTTCCTCACATGCATTGATCTCATAGATTTTACCGAAACTTCCGTTTTTTTGTACAGCATCTATGATGATAACGTTATCATATCCCTTCCATGATTCCATTATATCTGTACCTTCACCGTCAATAATCTTTACATCGAATTTATCTATTTCGAATTTTTTTATTTTTTCAGCAACAGCAACCCCTGCTCCGTCATCGCTCCGGAATCTATTCCCGATTCCCAATATTAAGAATTTATTTTTATCCATCAATTATTAATTTTCCTTTTCTACATGGAGCTTTAAAAAGTGTGTGGCGCACGAAATACACGGGTCGTAATTTCTAACTGCCTGTTCGCATTGCAGCACAAGCTCTTTTTCAGGTAAATTTACTCTTGAGGGGATAAAATGTTTTAAGTCTTTCTCAATCGTTTTTTGATTCTGTGATGTTGGCGGCACTATCTTGGCATCCATTATCAGTCCCTCTTCATTTATTCTGTATCTGTGGTATAACATTCCTCTTGGTGCTTCAGATGCGCCGTTTCCGGTTGCTTCAATTGGATTAATTTGAATGCTCGGCTCATCAGGTTTTTCATACTGGTCAATAATTCTTATTGCCTCATCACAGGCGTAGAGAGTTTCAAGTCCTCTGACAATAATACTCTTGAACGGATTGTTTATTTCTCTTGGTAATTTCAGATCGCTTGCAACTTGTTTTACAATAGGAGATAGTTTATCGTAATTCAAATTATATCTTGCAATAGGTCCTAAGAAATAATTATCTCTCGCTCTTAATCTTGAATGTAATGCATGAGAATATTCTACATGCTCTTCAATGAAATTAAAATCATATTCTTCAACGGAAATATCCAATCCTTTATTCGATTTTATTCTTCCTTCATTAAAAGGATATTCAATATCATGGCAAAGAGAAACAAATTCATAGTCCTGTTCAAAGTCGGGGAATGTCAATGTAGAAGTAAACTTTACAGTATCAATTGCGGCATCTCTTGCCCAGAGCAGATCTTCTCTCAGTTGTTTCAGGTCTTTTTTCTGCGGGACCTTATAAAATCCGCCGACCTTTACATTAATTGGATGGATTTCTCTTCCGCCGATTGTCTTTACAATATCATTACCGATTCTCTTCAGCTTCAATGCTTTTTCAACAACTTCCGGAAAATCTTTTGCCATGTGAACTACATCAGGATATCCGAGAAAATCAGGAGCATGAAGCATATAAAGATGAAGCGTATGGCTTTCAATCCACTCACCGCAATATATCAGTCTGCGAAGTTCTCTTATCTGTCCGCCGGGTACTTGCCCGAATGCATTCTCAATAGCATTTACTGCCGACATCTGATAAGCAATAGGACATATTCCGCAAATTCTTGCAGTGATATCGGGTGCTTCAGAATATTTTCTGTCTCTTAAAAAAGCTTCAAAAAATCTAGGAGGTTCAAATATTTTCAGCTTAACATCATCAACTTCACCGTTCTTAATTTTTATGTATAAAGCGCCTTCGCCTTCAACGCGGGCGAGGTAATCAACTTTTATTGTTCTATTTTTCATATACTTCGCTTTCCTTTCTGAATGGTTCTGAGTAAGCATTAAATCCTCTGAACGCTAACATTATATCATATTTTGTTTCTCCTCTTGCTTCGATGTTTCTTGCAAGTGAAGATGTGTTAGGTGAATCCATCGGACCAAAACAACCGTAGCATCCTCTGTCATAAGAAGGGCAAATCGAACCGCAGCCTGTCTGAGTTACAGGACCTAAGCACGGAGTGCCATGCGCAACCATTACGCATACATTTCCTTTTTGTTTACACTCCATACAAACCGAGTGTGAGGTAATGTTAGGTTTTTTGTTGTTGAGATATGCAACTATCACATCTATCAACTGATATTTATTGACGGGGCATCCGCGCAATTCAAAATCAACATGTATAAATGATGCCACAGGCATTGACCTGTCTAAAGTAGAAATATATTGCGGATGCGCATAAACAATCTTTGTAAATTCCTTTACATCCTTCCAGTTTCTTAATGCCTGAATTCCTCCTGCAGTTGCGCAGGCGCCGATTGTAATTAATACTTTACAATCTTTTCTTATCTGTCTTGCAAGCTCTACATCGTGCGGAGTAGTAACGCTTCCTTCAATCAAACCGATATCATAAGGTCCGGGCAGCATTCTGCTGCTTGCTTCAGGGAAATATGCAATATCAACAGCACCAAGCACAGCTAATAATTCATCTTCTGCATCAAGGATGGATAGCTGGCATCCGTCACAAGATGATAATTTAAATACTGCTAATTTTGGTTTTTTATTTTTCATATTTGCTAGACCTCGTAAAGATTAAAAATATCTTTTACCTGTGAATAATTAAATACCGGACCGTCTTTACAAATAAATTTAGATGTGTACTGACAATGTCCGCAGAATCCTATTGCGCACTTCATGTTTCTTTCAAGAGAAAGATAAATATTTTTTTCTTCAACACCGAGCTTCAATAATTCTTCAATGGAAAACTTCATCATAATTTCAGGACCGCAGACCATTGAGTAAGTGTTAAGCGCATCAAGCTTAATGTAGTTGAAGAGATTTGTAACTACTCCGATATTTCCGCGCCAAGAGCTGTCACCTCTGTCAATTGTAGTGAGTATCTCTACATTTTTTGTTTTTGACCAGTGTTCAAGCTCTACTCTGTAAAGCAGGTCAAGCGCTGTTCTTGCTCCATACAGAATTATTACTCTGTTGAATTTTTTTCTTTCTTTGAAAATTGAATATATTGCCGGGCGTAACGGAGCAAGGCCTATACCTCCTACTACTATTACTACATCCTTGCCGTAAAATTTTGTTACATCCCAGTTACTTCCGAAAGGACCACGTACTCCAATTGTATCACCTTTTTTAAGCTGTGATAATTTAGAAGTAACGTTTCCTACCCTATGAATTGTATGAAGAATTGTTTTGTTTTTAGACGGGTCAGAGCAGATTGAAATAGCAGATTCGCCCATGCCGAAAACATAAAGCATATTGAACTGACCGGGTTTGAAATTGAAACTGCTTTTATCTTGTGATTCTATTTCAATTGTAAATGTATCATCGGTTTCCCAGAATATTTTTTTGATCGTGAATAAGTTTGGAATCATCGGGTCTGTAATAATTGTGTTCGTCTCAGCGGTTAACAGTGAATTATTTCCTTCGATGAATGTCATAATGTTAAATCATTTAATTTCTTTCGTGTAAACATCTAATAGTTGTATTCTTGTAGCTTTTAATCTTGCTTCAAGAATTCCTGAAAATCTTTTTATCAGTTCATATCCAAGATCGTGATTTTCTTCGCATTTGTTTCTTAAACATTCTCCGTCAAGAGCAACTGCTCTTACATCGTCAGTTGCATAGGCATCAAAATGCCATTTGTAAGGAGATACAAGCCAGGACCAGCCAAGCACTTGTCCGGGACCAAGAGTCAGAATTCTTATCGAACCTTTTTCTCTTCCATTTACTTCAATTGCTACTTTTCCCGTTCTTATCAAATAAAACTTTTTAGCTTCCTCGCCCTCGCTAAAAATTTTTGTTCCGTCAGGGAAATAGGTGTTGGATGCGCATGATAAAATTGTATCAATGTATTCCGGCTTTAAATCTTCCAGGAAGGAATGATTTCTTAACAGGATTGATATATCTTCCGTATGCATTTGTTGAGTTCCTTTATTTAATTTTTAAAAAATTAATTAACAGGATTATCTTGTATAGCTTTTACTTCTTTTGTAATATCTATTCCGACAGGACACCATGTGATACACCTTCCGCATCCTACACAGCCTGATGTTCCGAACTGGTCAATCCATGATGCAAATTTATGTGTCATCCACTGGCGGTACCGCGCCTTAGGAGATGTTCTGAAGTTACCGCCGGCAACTTTTGAAAAATCCAGACTGAAACATGAATCCCACTTTCTCCAGCGTTCAGTATGATTACCGCTGATGTCATTTACGTCTTCAACGTTGTTGCAGAAGCACGTAGGGCACACCATTGTGCAGTTGGCGCATGTAAGGCATCGTGTAGCAACGTCATTCCATTGCTGATGCTCCATGTTGTTCAGAAGTAAATCTTTTACTCCTTCAGTATTAATTGTGCGTCCCATATTTCTGGCAGTGTTATCGATCTCTGCGTCAGCTTTGAAAATCTGTTCTTCAGTTGCTGAATCATTTTCTACTTTGCTTAAAATATCTTCGCCTTTTTCAGTACCGGATTCAACAATGAAATAATGTTCGTTTGGATTTATTACTTCAGTGATTGAGAGGTCAAATCCTTTTTTTGCGCGCGGACCTGTATTCATTGAAACGCAGAAACATGTTTTTCCTGCCTGAGTGCAGTTAACGGCAACAATAAAAATTTTATCTCTCAGTGAAACGTAGTTAGGGTCTTTATACTGCCAGTTGTTAAAGACTTTATCCTGAATTTGTATTGCGTTTAGCTCGCATGAGCGGACACCTATGAATGCATACTTAGTACTATCGGTAAGAATGGTTTTGATTTCGAAAGATTTTCCGTTTTTATTTGCTTCAAATAATTCAAGCTTAGGTGGGAAGAGATATTTTTTCCAGGAGTGGGGACCGACATTGTAACCGAACAATGCTTCATCATTTCTTCTTTTTATTCTGTAGTGACCTGCTTCCTGTTCATCTGTCCATCCGATTGGCAGCTCGGAGGTATTTTCAATTTCATCGTAAATAATGGTTTTATCTCTAAGCGTGGGTGCGACGGTAATGAATCCTTCACTTTTAAGGAGTGATAAAATGCCATCAATAGCATTTCTATCAACAACCTTTATGCTATTTTTATCGTTCATATTGTTTATTACTTGCTTATATTTATTGCAGTAACAAATTTATTTTTGTAGATTACTACTGTATTTCTCGCCTGATTTCTATGTAAAATTACGGAAAATTCGGGAATTCAAAAATGATTCATATCATGTTTTCAAAATATTTTAACAATTATTAAGTGTTAATTATATTAAGTTTAAAAAGTTGAGTTAATTTATCTGATGAATATAACTACTGAAATTAAGAATTTTTTTAAAGACGGCGGACTTCTTTCTTCACAATTCGAAAATTACGAATACAGAAACGGACAGCTTGAAATGTCTATCAAAATATTAGATACTCTTGAAGAGAAGCGGCATATATTTATAGAAGCGCCGACAGGAATCGGAAAAAGCTTCGCTTATCTTATTCCTGCAATTTATTATGCAAAGGAAAATGAAAAGAAAGCGATTATTTCAACTCATACAATAAATCTGCAGGAACAGCTGATTGAAAAAGATATTCCGTTTCTTCAGAAAATCCTTCCGATAGAATTCAAAGCATCGTTATTAAAAGGACGTTCAAATTATCTATGCCCTAACAGACTTGCGAAGGCAATGTCGAACTCGTATTCGTTATTTGATGAAGAAGAGAGAAGTATAGTTGACAGAATTTATCAGTGGTATTTAACAACAACTGACGGAACGCTTTCAGATATAAATTTTAAAATTCCACCTGCAGTCTGGGCAACGGTCTGCTCTGAGATGGGAATTTGTACGGCAAAAACATGCGGTGGTGAGAACACGAAGTGTTTTTACCATAAGGCAAAAAAAGAGCTGGCGGACTCAGACATAATTATTGTAAACCATCACTTATTCTTTACACTGTATGACGGAGTAAATCCTCCCGAAGGTGAAGAAGATATCGAAGGATATTTATATCATAATGATTTTATCGTCTTCGATGAAGCACATACCGTTGAGCAGGTCGCAGCAGAGCATATCGCTCCGCATGTTACAAGAGAAATGATAAGATTTCATCTGATGCGATTATATAATCCCAATAAGAAGACGGGAATATTAACCGCGCTTCCTGCAATGCATATCTTCCCGACGATTACGAATCTTTTAGATTTAAATAATCTTTTCTTCCATAAAATACGTGCAAAACTTACTGAGCATCAGAGGGAGTATCACAAACTTACATACCGCATTTATGAAAAGCACTTTGAAGAGAATATTATGGAAGATGAATTTGAAAATCTTGTAAAGAACTTACGAATGCTTGTACCAACATGCAAAGATGAAAACCAGGCGAACGAGCTGATTGAATTTGTGAATAAATTTAATGCGTTTAAAAATACAATCAATGAATTTCTTGAGCAGAGAAATAACACCAAGGGCAAAGATTTTGTGTACTGGGTTGAGTTTGCAAATAAAAGACCTGACTCGAATATAACTTTATCGTCTTCTTCAATAGATTTATCGGAGTATTTCAGAAAAAATATTTTCAGACCGAATAACTCAACCATTTTTACAAGCGCAACTCTCACAATAAATAATAGCTTCGGTTATTTCAAAAAACGTCTGGGTGCTGAAGCTGTTGAAGAGCTAAAATTAGAATCTCCGTTTGATTATTACCGGCAGGTTAAAATTTACATTCCTAAGGAATTAAATTCTCCGGGAAATAAAATCACTCCCGAATACGAACATGACTTGCAATACTGGATTGACCACTTTATAGATATGACCGGCGGAAAAGCTTTAGTTCTTTTTACAAATTTTTCTTTGCTGAAAAAAACTTCTGAAAATATGCGTTTCGGTCTGGCGGAGAAAAGCATTAATCTATTTACTCAAGGAGACGGAACTCCACGCACGAAACTTCTTGAGCAGTTCAAGCAGGATACGCATTCTGTTTTATTTGGATTAGATAGCTTCTGGATGGGAGTAGATGTGCCGGGTGAATCGCTCAGCAATTTAATTATTACCAAGCTGCCTTTTCAGGTGCCTGACCATCCCGTTGTTGAAGCAAGAATGGAATTTATCGAGTCCAAAGGCGGAAACAGCTTTATGGAGTACTCATTGCCGGAAGCGATTTTGAAATTCAGGCAGGGATTCGGGCGGCTTATCAGAAATAAAAATGATGAGGGCATTGTGGCAATACTGGATAACAGAGTACTTACAAAGCCTTACGGAAAGTACTTTTTAAGCTCAATTGAAGAGTGTGAAGTAAATGTGATTTAATTTTATTAATTTACATCAAATTTTGTAAATAACTCACCGCAAGTTTTTCTTTTTTAATGCGTCTAAACATTTAAGCGATGGAAAACAAAAATATAAAAGACGGCAAAATCGAAGAGCAGATAAATCTGACAATGCAGAGTATAGAGGGAATGCAGCGCGCGAAGGCAAATCCTTTTCTGTACGAAAAAGTAATGTCCCGATTGAATCAGCAGCCTGTTCAGACTAATATCCCGGGATGGAATTACAACACAGGTATTAAATATGCTTTGGTGATGCTTCTTTTTATTGTGCTTAACATTGCGACCATTCTGCAGATTACCAATGAAACGAATTTAGTTAAAGTAACCCAGGATACTTCAGTTGAAAACTCTAAGAAAAAAGAAACAACCAATAAAAAGCAATCCAAAGGTTACTTTGACGATTTTATAAACAACGACAGTTACAATTTTTAATTCACTGAAACAATGGAAACAATTTCAAAGAACAAACTGCTGTTTACGATTATTTTTATTCTGATTCTGATTAACGTAGGCACGCTATCTTTTATGTGGTATGGAAGATTCAAGGGGCCGCATCCACCGCCACCGCCTCCTCCGGGAGATGAACGGCAGCAAGGACCTCCTCCTGAAGCAAAAATGTATTTGAAGGAGCAGCTAAAGCTTACTGATTCTCAGATGGAAGCGATTGATAAAATCCGCGAGACGCATATTTCCCAGATAGATAAATTAAGAGAAGAAACACACGGGCTCAAGGATAAACTTTTTTCAAATCTTTCAAATCCTGATATAGATTCAAATAAGCTGAAAGAAATAACAACACAAATAGGAAATAACGAAGCAAGGGTAGACCAGATTGCATATGATAATTTCCGTGAGGTAAGAAAACTCTGCACTGACGAACAGAAAAAGAAATTTGATGAAATAATTTTAGATGTGATGAGGATGAACGCCCCGGAAGGAAGACCGGGCGGCGATAGAAGAGGACCTCCTCCTCCTGACGGAAGACGGGGACCGCCACCTGAATACAAGCAGAGAGACGGCGACGGACATATAAATCCTCCGGGAATACCCGAACAGAAAGATAAAAAATAACTAAAAACATCAAAAGGGAGCTAAAAACTCCCTTTTTGTTTTAAATTAGCACTCACAACTCGACGAAATAATTCCGCCACAAACTGGCTGTTTGACTCAAAAATTCATTGATTTTTTCGTCTCAAATCGGTTTATTTAAACATCATTCAGGAAAAACTCCAACATTTTTCCTACAAGTTTATAGGACAAAATTTATTTTATTTAATCTAATTAACCTCTAATGAAGAAACTATTACTTCTCATAGTTTTTTTCGGTTTATCTTCTTCTATTTTCTCCCAATGGTCAACCGACCCAAACGTTAACAATTCAGTAACGACTTCAAGCGGAAATCAACAAAATGTTGCTACGTGCCCTGACGGCGCAGGTGGTTTAATTATGGCATGGGTTGACGTTCCGACAGCAAAAATTTACGCACAAAGAATTAATGCATTCGGCCAGGCTCAATGGCCCGCCGGCGGTATTAATATAAGCGGAAATACAGGTGACCATTCAATGCCATGTATTTGTTCAGATGCAGGCGGCGGAGCGATTATCGGTTGGAGAGATACCCGAAACGGAAGTCATGACGTTTATGCTCAAAGAGTAAGAGTTGACGGTTTACTTATGTGGACTGCCGGTGGAGTAAGAGTTTCTGCTGTTCCTTATCCTAACATGACTCAATTAAGATGTATGGGTGCTGAAGCAGGTTATGCAATTTTCGGATGGCTTAATTCTGCAAACGGATTATATTCACAAAAATTAGATGCAACCGGCGCAAGATTATGGAACGCAAACGATTTAAGAATTTCTTTCTTTAGTACAAATTCATTTGATATGTGCAAAGATGCAGCAAAAGGTGTTTATTTTTCTTATTCAATGCCGGATACAACTTCTGACGGATGGGAAGAAGATATTTTTGCACAGCACGTTACTTTAGGAGGTGATACTTTATGGGATATTCACTATTGCATAAATCACGATACACTTACCCAATACAGACCTTCCATGTGCGAAGACCAGGATTACGGCTTCATAGTTTCATGGGAAGATTTCAGACATGATTCACACAGCGACATCTATGTTCAGCGTGTAGATTCAGCCCGCAATAAATACTGGGGTTCACACG